>SLQN01000084.1 GCA_007131465.1 Paracoccaceae bacterium | reverse complement strand
TTTCGGCCTGCGACCGGCGCGCGGCTTCGGCCTGATTGTCGAAAGCATTGGCGGCGGCGCGAAATTCCTCGACGGTCATTTCCGCACGCAATTCGGTCAGTTCGGCCTCGCGCGCGGTCAACTCTTCCAGCAACCGGTCATTCTCGGCTTCCAGCGCGCGCGAGGCCGCCGCGATCTCCTCGGCGACGCGCTGACCGAATAGCGTTTGCCGGAACAGGCGTTCATCATCAATCGTGCGCAGCGCAAGCGGAACCTCTTGCGGAGAAAGCGTCTGCCCAAGCGCAAAGCCGAAGCCGTCCTGCGCAAGTGAAGCGGTGGCAAGGACCGACCCTGCCACCGTCATTACCGCCAACAAACGGGCGGCAAGCCGCATCAGAACTGCGAAACGATCGAGAAGTCGAAGTTCTGGGTACGGTCAGCGTCCTGCTTGCGCACTGCGCGCGAGAAATCGAAGCGCAGCGGACCAAGCGGGCTGTCCCAGAACATCGACACACCGACTGTCGCGCGGATGTTCATTCGGTTCGAATCCTGCATATCGATTCCGGCGCCGCCAACATTATCGACGCCCCAGACCGATCCGACATCGGCGAAGATGCCCCCGCTCAGCCCGTATTCCTCAGGTGTGCCAAGCGGGAACTGCGCTTCCAGCTGGACCGAGAAATACCGGTTCCCGCCCAGCACGTCGTTATTGGTCGAGGCAAAGTCCCGCGGCCCCGACCCGCCCGACGCAAAGCCGCGCATGACATTGGCCAACTGGAACCGTTCGCGGTTGCGCGACTGACCGTTGAGCATGTGCAGTATGCCCACACGCGCATTGCCGCGCAGGGTCACATCCTCATTGAAGACCGCCATCTCATACCCCGCCCGCGCCTCGGTCTTGATGAAGCGGCGACTCTGGTTGCCAAGGCCCACGTCCTGGCTCATGCTCAGGATGTAGCCCTGTGTCGGGTCGATGCCGACATTGCGGGTATCCAAGGTGTAGGTATAGCCAAGAGTGCCGGTGATGGATGTGCCAGCGTCCTGATCTGCAAGCAGACGCTCAGATGGGATGGGCAAAGTAACCCCATCATCGTTCAGACCGCGCAACCGGTCCATCACCAAACCCTGACGCAACTGCAACCGCCCGAATTCGCTTACGGGAAAGCCGATCGAATTGTTCAGGAACGCCTCGCGCGTGTCGAAATCGGAAAAGAAGCTTCTGGTTTCCTGATAGCCGACCCCCAGCGAATAGCTCAGATCACGGTCCAGCAGCGCAGGTTCGGTGAAACTCAGCGAAATGTCGCGCGACCCCCGAACGGTGTTGAAGTTGATCGCCACCTGCTGACCACGGCCCAGGAAGTTCTGTTCGGCGAAGGAAATCCCGAACCCGATGCCCTGCTCGCGCCCATAGCTGACAGAAAAGCCCAGCGAGCCGGTCGTTGTCTCTTCCAGCTCGACATCGACGACGGCCTGATCGGGTGCAGAGCCCTGGCGCGGCTCGACCGAGACATCCGAGAAAAAACCCAGCGCGCGAATACGCTCGGCGGCTTCGCGGATTTCCCGCGGGTTCAGCGGGTCGCCTTCGGCCGAGGTGAACTGCCGCCGCACGACCCGGTCAAGCGTGGTGGTGTTGCCCTGAATGTCGATCCGTTCGACAAAGACACGTTCACCGCGCACGATGGCGAATTCGACATCGATTGTCTGGTTGCGGTTGTCGCGGGTGAAACGCGGCTCTGCCCGGATGAAACGCAGGCCCCGCTGTTCTGCAAGACGCTCCAGCCGCGCAATGTTCTGCTCCAGCACTGTCGGCGAAAAGACCGTGCCGGGACGGATGCGCAATTCTTGAGCATACTCATCCGCATCGATTCCCGGAACCTCACTGACGACAGTGGTGGCGCCGAAACGGTACTGCAACCCCTCGCGCATGTTGAAGGTCAGGAAGAACCCGTCGCGTTCGCGCGCCATCTCCGAGGCGACCGACAGGATCTCGAAATCCACATAGCCGCGCGAAAGGTAGAAATCGCTCAGCAACTGGCGGTCAAGCGCGATCCGCTCGGCCACGAAGGTATCGCGCTGAACCAGCCAGCGAAAGACGCCCGCCTGCTTGGTGTCGAGAACCTGACGCAGACGATAATTGGAATAGGCCTGATTGCCGACAAAGGAAATACGCTCGATCTCGACCACATTGCCTTCGCGGATCTCGAAGGCCAGATCGACCCGATTGTTCCCGCGCGGCAGGATGCGTGGCGTGATTTCAGCCGCACTGCGCCCGCGCTGGGCATAGAGTTCGGCAATCGCGCGCGCATCGGCTTCGACCTGTGACGGCGACAACACACGCCCGCCGCGCGTCTGAACGACTTCCGATATCGCGTCGTCATTGACCCGACGATTGCCTTCGAAATTCACGATGCCGACAATGGGAAATTCGCGCACCCGGATGACCAGCGTGTTGCCCTGTGGCACAAATTCAACAGCTTCGAACAGACCAGAGGCCGCGATGTTGGAATAGGCGGCGTTCAACTGGGCTGCGCTGACAGCCTCGCCGCGCCCAAAGCCCGCAAGACCGAACAGGGTCGAATCATCAACACGGATGTTGCCTTCGATCTCGATTGCGTTGAAGCGGAATGTCTGCGCCGTTGCTGATGTGACGATGGCAGTATTAGTTATTGCAAGGAAACAAAAAACAGCCGCTGAAAATACAAAGAGGCGCCCGGCAATACCCCTTTTGCTTGATGACAGCATCCTCAAGATAGCGCGCATGTCTGGCCCCGTTATTCCGCTTTTTTATGCGTTTGTGCCTACTTGCTCGGGGACGCATTGTCAAAGCAATCACGCGACCTTAGGGCCATCATCCGGGCACAGTAACCCGAAAGCCCTGGTTGCGGGGATCGCGCCGTGTCACGCAGGCAGGAACGGAAGGTCAGGCGGTGCGGTCCGGGCAGGCGGTCAGCCGCGAAACTGCATATCCGCTGGCGCATAGCCCAGCGCGGACGCAAGATAACTTGCGACAATCATGCCCAGAAGGATCAGGGCGATGACTTTGACGCGGTCCGCGATTTCCAACCAGACCAGGCGCGCATTTGTTATTTCCGAGTTAAGATAAGCCATTGGAACCTCCTGCCTTGTCGTATTGCCTGAGATTTCGGCAAAATTTGGGCAAAGGAGGGTCCGATATGTGGCCTAGCAGGTCAGGTCCGAAAAAATGGCAAAGGCAAACAGGCTCAGCACCAGTGTCAACCCGACAGTGATCAGGATCTGCATCGCCCGATCCCCGGCGGGACGGCGCATCACGGCCTCATAGGCGTGAAACACCAGATGGCCCCCGTCCAGCGGCGGGATGGGAAACAGGTTCAGAAGCCCGATCGCCACGGACAGAACGGCAATGAACCACACGAATTCGATGAATCCGTCGCTTGCCTTGGCGACCGAGGCTTCGGCAATGCCGATCGGGCTGGACAGGTTGCAGGTGCTGATCTGCCCGACGATCATGTAATACAGCCCCTCGAGCGAGGTGCGGATCACTTGCCATATCTGCGTCGCGGAATATTGCGAGGCTTCCAGAACGCCCGGCATGCGGGTTCCGTATTCGAACACGGCCCCCGATGTCAGTCCGATCAGATAGCGCGTCTCGAATCCTCCGCCTGCAAGCGGCAGGTCAGTGCTTTTGGGCACAAGGGTCAGGTCAAGATATTCGCCCGCGCGCCAGACCCGCAGATCCAGCGCTGCTCCCCCGGACTCCGCGACCATGTCGCGCAGCTCGGCGAAGGTCGCGATTTCGGTTTCATTGATCGACGTGATGACATCGCCCGGCTGCATCTGTGCCGCGCGCGCTGCCGATTGCAGGGCCACGCTGCCCGCCAGAGGCGGTTGCGGATGGGGGCCGGTGACATCGACGACCTGACCGCCGCGCTCGACCGTATAGCGCAGCACAGACCGGGCAGGCAGGTCTTCGGCGCTACGCAGGAAATCCGCCAGGGTTTCCGTCTCGATGCCCTCAACGGCCATGATCCGGTCGCCCGCTGCCAGTTCGAATGGCTGCGCGGGCAAAGGTGTGATCTCGCCCACCAGGGGTTCGTCCACGGCGACGCCTTCATACATGATCAGCGAAGTGAAGACCGCAAAGGCGAAGATGAAATTGAACATCGGTCCAGCGAAGACTGTGGCCGCGCGCGCCCAGAGCGGGGCGCCATGCATGGTCCGCCGGCGCGCGCGCGCATCCATCTGCGCCATGCCTTCAACGTCCTTGCCCGAGGTCGCGCCCGAATCGCCTGCGAATTTCACATAGCCCCCCATCGGGATGGCCGCGATCTGCCAGACAGTCCCGCGCCTGTCAGTGCGCTTGGCAAGCACCGGGCCGAAGCCGATGGAAAACACATCGGCATGGATGCCGGACCACCGCCCGATGATGTAATGCCCGTATTCATGCACGGCCACTATGATCGACAGCACCACGACGAAGGCAGCAATCGTGTAGAAAAAATTGCCGAAACTCGGCAGCAGCCCGACCAGATCCAACCTGTTTCCCCTTTGTATCGGCGCGGTGCGTCAGACCATTTCCATGGCGAGTGCGCGTGCACGTTCTCTGGCCATTTGGTCCATTGCCGCTATGGTTTCAAGCGCTGTTACCGGATCAGTAAGGCCGGAATCGGACAAAAGGCTGTCAATTGTGCGCTCGACCAGCGCCGCCATGTCCAGAAACCCGATCTGGCCCGCGATGAAGGCATCAAGCGCGACCTCTTTGGCGGCATTGAACGCGGTTCCTGCATGGCCGCGCAGTTCCATCACCTCACGCGCGAGGCGTAGCGCGGGAAAGCGGTCGGGGTCGGGGGCTTCGAAACTCAGGCTGCCGATCCGTGCAAGATCCAAGCGCGCCACAGGCAGGTCATCTCGTCTGGGCCAGTTCAGCGCATAGCCGATGGCATGGCGCATGTCCGGCGGCCCGAGATGCGCCATCAGCGCGCCATCGCGGAACCCGACAAGGGCGTGGATGATGGATTGCGGGTGCACCACAGCCTCGATCTGCGCCGGGTCAAACCCGAAATATTCGCGCGTCTCGATCAGTTCGAGCGCCTTGTTGAACAGGCTTGCGGAATCGATGGTGATGCGCTGACCCATATCCCAGTTGGGATGTTTCATCGCCTGCGCCAGCGTCGCCTTTTCCAGCCGCTCCCGGCTCCAGTCCCGGAAGGGCCCGCCTGATGCGGTGATGATCACACGCTCGACCTGCGCGATATCTTCGCCGACAAGGGCCTGAAACACCGCCGAATGTTCGCTGTCCACCGGCAGGATGCGCGCGCCATGCTGCGCGGCCTCACGCATCAGCAGCGGGCCTGCGGTGACCAGCGATTCCTTGTTCGCCAGCGCCAGAGTCGCGCCTTGCGCCAGCGCCCGGAAACCCGGTGCAAGCCCTGCCGCGCCGACGATGGCCGACATCATCCAGTCGCAGGGCCGTTCGGCTGCTGCGACCAGCGCTTCTGTCCCGGCGGCCACCTCGATCCCGCTGCCCGCGAGTGCGGCTTTCAGCGCTGGATAGCAGTCATCATAGGCCGTGACGGCCAGTTCGGCATGCAGAGCCTTCGCCTGCTCTGCCAGTCGCGCCACATTGCGCCCGCCAGTCAGCGCCACGGTCCGGATATCATTGCGCCGGGACAGCAGATCGAAGGTGCTCTCACCGATGGAGCCTGTCGCGCCGAAGACCGAAACCCGCATGCCTGTCACCCGATCAGCGCCGCGATCAGGCCCGTCTCGACCAGCAAGAGGACCATCAGCGCCGCTGCGATCATGGCATCGAACCGGTCCATCACCCCGCCATGGCCGGGAATCAGGTTGGAACTGTCCTTGACCCCGGAATGGCGCTTGATCGCGCTTTCAGCGATATCCCCTGCCTGCCCCGCCATCACGACCAGAACCGACACGGCGACAAGCCCGAGGCCCGTACCCAGCGGGGCCATGAACGCCAGCCCGATGACCCCGCCCAAGCCCCAGCCTGCAACAGTGCCGGACCATGTCTTCTTGGGGCTGACACGCGGCCAGAGCTTTGGGCCGCCGATCACGCGCCCGGCGAAATAACCCGCGATATCCGATCCGATGACCAGAATTACCAGCCACAGCACCCAGACCGGCCCATAACCCGCGCGCAGCGCGATAAGCCCCAGCCCTGCGAACAGCACAAGCGCCAGATAGGCCCCGGCAATCGCGCGATCCTTCGGGAACCGCCAGGCCAGCAGGATCACGGCGAGCGCGAGAACAGCCACCAGCCAGCCTCCGCTTAGCTGCATCCAGAAGACAAGAAGCGCGACCGCCGCTGTCAGCCCTGCCGCTTCGGCCTTGCCGGACGGGGCTTCGCGGTCCAGCATCCGGGTCAGTTCCCACACCATCGCCCCACACAGCGCGCAGACGAGCAGCGCAAACCAGATCCCCCCGGCCCAGACCGCGACGATGCCCACCAGTGCCATGACGACCGCCGACAGCGTGCGGCTGCGCAAATCCGCGAAATTGCCTGCCACACCTGTCATGGCGTGACGCCGCCAAAACGACGCTCGCGCTGTCTGTAGGCGTCGAGGATCAGGCGCATCGTCTCGGGCGAGAAATCCGGCCACAGGACTGGCGTGAACACATATTCGGAATAGGCGGCCTGCCACAGCAGGAAATTGGACACACGCGTCTCGCCCGATGTGCGTACGACCAGATCAGGGTCCGGCAGGGCGCTGGTGTCCAGGTAACCCGACAGCAGTGTATCAGACACTGCGTCAGGCGTCAGCGCACCGCTTGCGACATCGCGCGCAACAGCCTGAACGGCACGGCGGATCTCGTCGCGGCCGCCATAGTTGATGGCGACTGTCAGGAACATCCTGTCATTGGCTTCGGTCTCGGTCTCGATCCAGTCGAACAGCGCTCGCAGTTTGGGCGCAAGGCGCGAGCGGTCCCCGATCACGCGCATCCGCACACCTTCGCTGTTCATGCGCCCGGCTTCGCGCTTGATATAGCGCGCGAACAGCGACATCAGGCCCATGATCTCTTCGGTGCTGCGTTTCCAGTTCTCGGTCGAGAAGGCATAGAGCGTCAGATATCGGATGCCGAGGTCGGGGCAGGCATTGACCAGTTCGCGCACCCGTTCTGCGCCCTTGCGATGCCCGACCAGCCGCGGCCAGCCGCGATTCTGCGCCCATCTGCCATTGCCGTCCATGATCACGGCCACATGGAGGCCGGGCAAGGGCTGGGGTGTCTGGTTCTGCGCCGACTGGTCGAGGCTCATGAACGTTGTTCCTTCCGACCCTGCGTCAGACCTGCATGATCTCTTCTTGCTTGTTGTCCAGCGCCGCGTCGATCTTGCCGATATAGGTATTGGTCAGTTCCTGGATCTCTTCGGACCAGAGCTTCTGTTCATCCTCGCTCATGCCGGCGGCCTTGGCCTTCTTGATCTGGTCCATCCCGTCGCGGCGCAGGTTGCGCACGGCGACGCGCGCGTGTTCCGCATATTGCGCGGCCACGCGCGTCAGATCGCGGCGGCGTTCCTCGTTCAACTCGGGGATCGGCAGCATGATGATGGTGCCGTTCAGTTGCGGGTTGATGCCAAGGCCCGATTCCCGGATCGCCTTTTCGACCTTGCCCACGATCGACTTGTCCCAGACATTGAGCGTGACCATCCGCGGTTCGGGCACATTGACCGTGCCGACCTGATTGATGGGCGTCATCTGGCCATAGGCCTCGACCATGATCGGCTCGAGCATCCCGGCCGAGGCGCGACCTGTGCGCAGGGACGCGAATTCGGTCTTGAGCGCCGCCATCGCCCCGTCCATCCGGCGCGTGAGGTCGTCCAGATCGATCTCGATTTCATCTGACATGCGGTTCATCCTTGTCCTTGGGCAGATTCGTCTATCGGAACATTCTGCCAGCCGTAAGCCTTCTATCCCGACACTGCCACGTTTGACAGCGTCTTGCACCCGCCGCTTAGGGGTGGACGCGTGTATACACCCCTTCACCGCGCAAGATACCGCTGAACCCGCCCGGTTCATCCAGCGAGAAGACGATCAGCGGCATCTTGTTGTCGCGGCACAACGCGATGGCCGAGGCGTCCATCACCTTCAGATTGCCCCGTAATACATCATCGTAGCTAATATTGTCATAACGCTGCGCGTCGGGGTTCACCTTTGGGTCGCAGTCATAGATGCCATCGACCTGCTTGCCCATGAAGATCGCCTCGCAGGCCATTTCCGAGGCCCGCAGCGCGGCGGCGGTATCGGTGGTGAAATAGGGGTTGCCGGTTCCGGCCGCGAAGATGCAGACGCGCTTCTTTTCCAGATGGCGCACGGCGCGGCGGCGGATATAGGGCTCACACACCTGATCCATCGGAATGGCACTGATCACACGTGTATGCACGCCCAGTTGTTCCAGCGCGGTCTGCATGCCCAGCGCGTTCATGACCGTGGCCAGCATGCCCATATAGTCGGCCTGCGTGCGCTCCATGCCCTGCGCGGACCCCTGCAACCCGCGAAAGATGTTGCCGCCACCGATGACCATGCAGATCTCGACCCCCATGTCATGCACCGATTTCACCTCGCGCGCGATGCGCTGAACTGTGGGCGGATGCAGCCCGAACCCCTGATCGCCCATCAGTGCCTCGCCCGAGATCTTCAGCATGACGCGGGTATAGCTGGGCGTGTCGGGCATGGGGCGTTCCTTTGTTCTGGACCGAAGGATGGGCGCAACCTGGCCGTACCCTTCCGTTGGGCGGCAAAATGTCGGAAAACGCAGTCAGGTTCAATCTGAAAGCATGGCCGCATGTCCGAAAACACCGACCCTTTGTCTCGTGCGCTTGCGCTTATGCGCACCGCACCACCGGACCCGGCGCGCCCGGTCCTGCTGGCAGGGCCGACTGCCAGCGGCAAGTCGGCGCTGGCACTGGTGCTGGCGCAAGATCAGGGCCGGGCGATTATCAATGCCGATGCGTTGCAGGTCTATGACATGTGGCACGTCCTGACCGCGCGCCCGGGCGTGGCGGACCTTAAGGCCGCGCCGCATTTCCTGTATGGCTGCGTTGCGCGCGGGCAGGACTGGTCCGTCGGGCACTGGCTCCGCGCGGTGACCGCTCTGCTGGCGGAACACCCGAACCCGGTCATCATCGGCGGCACGGGTCTTTATTTCCGCGCGCTGACCGAGGGGCTGGTGGAGATCCCCGAGATCCCCGCCAGCCTGCGCGCCGAAGCCGATGCGCGCCTTGCCTGTGACGGGCTGGACGCGCTGGCGCAGGGTCTGGACGCGCCCACCCGCGCGCAGATCGACCTTGCCAACCCGGCCCGCGTCCAGCGCGCCTGGGAAGTGTTGCGCGC
>SLQN01000569.1 GCA_007131465.1 Paracoccaceae bacterium | reverse complement strand
CTTCGTGCAGGGTATGGGGTGGCTGACATCGGAAGAACTGGCCTGGGACGACCAGGGCCGTCTGCGCACCCATGCGCCGTCCACCTACAAGATCCCGCTCGCCTCGGACCGTCCGCGCATCTTCAATGTGCGGCTGGCCGACTGGTCGCAGAACATCAAACCCACGATCAAACGCTCCAAGGCCGTGGGCGAGCCGCCCTTCATGCTGCCGATTTCGGTGTTCGAGGCGATTGGCATGGCCGTGGCCTCGGTTGCCTATTACCGCGAATGCCCGCGTCTGGATGCCCCCGCCACGCCCGAGCGCGTGCTCATGGCCGTGGAACGGCTGCGCGGATGAAGGACGCGCGCGCACTCCTGACCGGCGGCGCGTCGGTCATCCATGTCCGCCTTGCCCGCGTGCAAGGCTCCTCCCCGCGCGAGGCGGGGGCCGAAATGTTCGTGACGGCAACACGGGTGGCCGGGACCATCGGCGGCGGGCAGGCCGAATGGCAGGCATTGGCGCGCGCGCGCGACATGCTGGCGCAGGGCGATGCGCAGGCCATGCTCGACATCGCGCTGGGGCCGGACCTTGGGCAATGCTGCGGCGGGCGACTGCGCGTCGAGTTGCAGCGCCTGACCAAGGCCCGCTGCGCCGTCCATCTTGCGCGGCTGGAGACCGCGCTGCGGCCCCATCTGCTGATCGCGGGCGCGGGGCATGTCGGTCGGGCGCTGGCACGGGTTGCCGCCACACTACCGCTGCATGTGGTGCTGGTCGATACCCGCGCACAGGAACTGGCGAAGGCCCCCGAAGGCATCGACACCCGACTGACCCCCCTGCCCGAGACCGAGATCGCCGATGCCCCCCCGGCCAGTGCCTTTGTCGTGGCGACCCATGATCACGGGCTGGATTTCCTGCTGACGCTGGCCGCGCTGCGCCGGGGCGATGCGGCCTATGTCGGGCTGATCGGATCGGCCACGAAACGCGCGCGCTTCGAGCGCTTCGCGCAGCAGACCGGGGGCGTGCCCAGCGATGCGCTTGTCTGTCCCATCGGTGCGGCCGGTCTGGGCGACAAACGCCCCGAGGTGATTGCCCTGATGACCATGCAGGAGATCTTCACCGCGCTGCGCAACGTCGCCCCGGCGCAGGCCTCTGCCACCCGCATCGGAAGGCAGCAGCGATGATCCTCATCCGGGCGCGGCTGCTGACCTTCCGGCGCGACCCCCTTGCCCCGGACGACACTGACAGTTTCCGTTATTTTGAGGATGGCGGGCTGCTGATCGAGGACGGCACGATCCGCGCGATTGATGATTTCAGCGCCCTTCACGCACCCGGCGCAACGGTGATCGACCACCGCCCGCATCTGGTCCTGCCCGGCTTCATCGACACGCATCTGCATTTCCCGCAAACCCAGGTGATCGCAAGCTGGGCCACTGAGCTACTGGACTGGCTGAACGACTACACCTTCCCTGAAGAAGCCCGCTACACCGACCCCGCACTTTGCGCGACGATGGCGCGGGCCTTTCTGGACCGGCTGACCGAGCAAGGCACGACGACCGCCGTGGCCTATGCGTCTGTTCACGCGACATCTGCCGAGGCGTTATTCGCCGAGGCGATCGCCCGTAACATGCGGCTGATCACCGGCAAGGTGATGATGGATCGCAACGCCCCGGACGCGCTGTGCGACACCGCGCAATCGGCCTATGACGACAGCAAGGCCCTGATCGCGCGCTGGCACGGGAAGGGGCGGCTGGGCTATGCCATTACGCCCCGTTTCGCCATCACCTCCACCCCGGCGCAGATGGAAGCCGCACAGGCTTTGGCGCGCGAACACCCCGACTGCCATATCCAGACCCATCTGAGCGAGAACCACGCCGAAATCGCGCTGTCGTGCCAGCTATACCCAAAGGCCGTGGATTACACCGACATCTATGCCCGCTACGGCCTCTTGCGCGAAAACAGCCTTCTGGGCCACGCAATCCACCTGTCCGACCGCGAGGTCGGTGCGCTGGCGGAAGCGGGCGCGAAGCCGGTGTTCTGCCCGACCTCGAACCTCTATCTCGGGTCGGGGCTATTCGATGACGCACGACTGCGCGGCGCGGGGCTGACCAACGCGATTGCGACCGATATCGGCGGCGGGACCAGCTATTCCATGCTCCAGACGCTGGCCGAGGGCTACAAGGTGCTGCAACTGCAACGCCAGCGCCTGCACCCCTTCCGCGCCTTCCACTGGATCACGCGCGGCAATGCGGTGGCGCTGGGGCTGGAAGACCGCATCGGCACGCTGGAGGCCGGGACCGAGGCCGATCTGGTGGTCCTCGATGCCCGCGCGACCCCGGCGATGGCGCTGCGGATGGACCGCGCGCGGGGGCTGATGGATGAATTGTTCACGTTACAGGTGATGGGGGACGACCGCGCGGTGGTGCAGACCTATGTGGCGGGGGTGGCGCGGAAGGGGTGATGGGGAAGCAAACCGGGAGTTTTTGCAGATAGAGGACACCGCAATCAGTACTCGCGCTCCGACCGAAGGTTGCGTAGAGCTTCGCCATAGGCGTCGGCCAATTTCGCTGGTGGCGATGCAATCTATCCAACACCCGTCAATACTGTCCACTCAGCCGCGGCATATCCGATTACAGTCAGATGGAGAGCATCTTCATCCGCGTCTGTTGTCAATGTTGCGATCGCCACATCGCTCTGGGTAATCGAAATTCCCATGAAGGGTGACGACTTGGTTTGATTTCATTCAAGAGTGGTGGGCGATAACGGATTTGAACCGCTGACATCTTCGATGTGAACGAAGCGCTCTACCGCTGAGCTAATCGCCCCCGGCGCACCCATTACTCTGGCAAAGCGAGCGGTGCAAGCCCCTACTGCCTGCCCATGGTCGAAATCCTGCCGCCGCGATGGCTGCGGCAGGATGAAGTTCTGGCGCGCGGATCAATGCGCGGGACGCGGCGCTTCTTCGGCCGCGATGGCGGACAGGCGCGCCAGTCGGGCGGCTTCCTCGGCCTCTTCGTCCCAGTCGATCGGTACGGGTTGTTCGACCAGCGCATGGCGCAGCACTTCGCGCACATTGGAAACCGGGATGATCGTCAACCCGGCTTTCACATTGTCCGGGATTTCAGGCAGGTCCTTGCGGTTGTCTTCGGGGATCAGGACAGTGGTAATGCCGCCCCGAAGCGCTGCCAGCAGCTTTTCCTTCAGCCCGCCGATGCCCAGAACATGCCCGCGCAGCGTAACCTCGCCGGTCATCGCGATATCCTTGCGCACCGGGATCTGCGACAGCACCGACACGATGGATGTCACCATCGCGACGCCCGCGCTTGGCCCGTCCTTGGGGGTCGCCCCCTCGGGGACATGGACATGGATGTCCAGCGTGTCGAAACGCGGCGGCTTCACTCCGATTTGCGGCGCGATGGAGCGCACGAAGGAGTTTGCCGCATCGATGGATTCCTTCATCACATCGCCCAGTTTGCCTGTGGTCTTCATCCGCCCCTTGCCGGGCAGGCGCAGTGCCTCGATCTGCAACAGATCCCCGCCGACCTGTGTCCAGGCAAGGCCTGTGACGACACCGATCTGGTCTTCCTTCTCGGCCAGCCCGAAACGGTGCCGCGGCACGCCCAGGAAATCGGCCAGGTTGTCACGGGTGACGGCAACGGTCTGGGCTTCCTTCTTCACGATCTGCGTGACCGCCTTGCGCGCGATCTTGTTGAGTTCGCGTTCCAGATTGCGCACGCCTGCCTCGCGGGTGTAGCGGCGCAGGATTTCGGTGATCGCCTCATCCGTGATTTCCAACTCGCCCTTGCGCAAGCCGTGATTCTTGATCGACTTGGGTTGCAGGTGGCGCCGCGCGATTTCCAGCTTTTCATCCTCGGTGTAACCCGAAAGGGGAATGATCTCCATCCGGTCCAGCAGTGGGCTGGGCATGTTATAGGTGTTCGCCGTGGTCAGGAACATGACGTTGGACAGGTCATATTCGACCTCGAGATAATGATCGACGAAGGTGGCGTTCTGTTCGGGGTCCAGCACCTCGAGCATGGCCGAGGCCGGGTCGCCGCGGAAATCCTGCCCCATCTTGTCGATCTCATCGAGAAGGATCAGCGGGTTGGTGGTCTTGGCTTTCTTCAGCGCCTGGATGATCTTGCCGGGCATCGAGCCGATATAGGTGCGCCGGTGGCCCCGGATTTCGGATTCGTCGCGCACGCCGCCAAGGCTGATGCGGATGAATTCGCGGCCCGTGGCGCGCGCGACCGAACGGCCCAGCGATGTCTTGCCCACGCCCGGCGGGCCGACAAGGCACATGATCGGGCCTTTCAGCTTGGCCGACCGCGCCTGCACTGCCAGGTATTCCACGATCCGCTCCTTGACCTTGTCAAGGCTGTAGTGATCTTCGTCCAGCACCTGCTGAGCGCGGCCAAGATCTTTTTTAACGCGGGATTTCACGCCCCAGGGAATGGACAGCATCCAGTCCAGATAGTTGCGCACGACCGTCGCTTCGGCTGACATGGGCGACATGGATTTCAGCTTCTTCAACTCGGCCCCGGCCTTGTCGCGAGCTTCCTTGCTGAGTTTCGTGGCGTTGATCCGGTTTTCCAGTTCCGCCACTTCGTTCTGCCCGTCCTCGCCATCACCCAGTTCCTTCTGAATGGCCTTCATCTGCTCATTCAGATAATACTCGCGCTGGGTGCGCTCCATCTGGCTCTTGACGCGGGTCTTGATCTTGCGTTCAACCTGAAGCACCGACAATTCGCCCTGCATCAACCGGTAGATCGCTTCCAGCCGCTCGGACGTGTTGGCCGATTCCAGCAGGTTCTGCTTCTCGCCCACATCGGCACCCAGATGCCCTGCGGCCAGATCGGCCAGGGTTGCGGCATCCTGCGCCTCGGCGATGGCGCCAAGGGCTTCATCGGGGATGTTCTTGCGCACTTTGGCATAGCGCTCGAATTCGGACTGCACGGCGCGCATCAGCGGTTTCAGCGCGTCCGTGTCGCCTGCATCCTCCGGCATGTCAGTGGCAACGGCCTCAAAATAGGCATCGTTGTCGGTGAAGTTCTCGATGCGCACCCGCGTCTGCCCCTCGACCAGCACCTTGACGGTGCCATCGGGCAGTTTCAGCAGTTGCAGAACATTGGCCAGAACACCGACGCGAAAAATGTCATCCGCGCCGGGGTTTTCCTGCTTGTGGTCTTTCTGAGCGGCCAGCAGGATCGGGCGATCCTCGCCCATCACGGCCTCCAGCGCGCGCACGGATTTCTCGCGCCCCACGAACAGCGGAACGATCATGTGGGGGAAAACCACCATGTCGCGCAGGGGGAGCACAGGGTAACTGCTGGGATTTTTCATTCAGGATACCTCGGATCATTTGCGCCAGAAGGACGCTTGCTTACCCTGTAATCTGGGCGCGAATTGTCCGGCTTTCAACCCATCCGCACACCAAGGGGTCGTGCAACCCATCAAACCGTCAGATTCTGCCCATTTCAAGGCGATGCGCCGGACAGATCCTGCGGCTGATTTCGGACGCAAGGTTGCTTGCGGGACTGGCTGATATTGCAGGCCCGCCTGCAATGCCGCATCGGCGGTGGCGATCTGTCATTCAGGCGAGGGCCATGGGGTTCCGGCGTACCGGAACCCCACTCACCCACGTGCCCTTCACGTCACGGGAAGTAAAGACCCCGGTCATCCTGACCAGATGACACGACATTCTCAGGTTCGACAGGCCCGCTCAAGCAAAATAAACCCGGCATTTTAGGAAGCTGGCAGCCACGCCTTAGGCGTAGACGCTTTCCTTCCCGAAATGCCGTGTCAGCAGGTAATAGACGACGGCGCGATATTTGTTGCGCTCCGAGCGGCCATATTGCGCGATCACGGCATCAATGGCGTCGTGCAACTCCTGCCCGTCGGGCAGACCGAGCTTCTTGATCAGGAAATTGCGCCGCACGGTGTCCAGTTCGTGCTTCTGGGTGGCGGCCACGGTGCAGGCATCGGCATCATAGATCGACGGGCCACAGCCGATCGTGACCTTGCGCAGCAGCGCCATATCCGGTTCGACCCCGCATTTTTCGCGCAGGTCTTTTGCATAGCGTTCAATCAGATCGTCGCGTCGTCCCATCGGTTCCCTCTCTGTCACTGTGCTCGCGAATGCGTGATCGAGGATGAAAGAGAATCGGCGCTAAACCAAGAAAAAACGCCCGGGGGCCCGCAGTTTCCTGTGGTGTTACAATCTGCGCAGCAGATCGGGTGTCGGCCAGCCATCGGCGGGCAGACCAAGCTGGCCCTGCACATCCTGCACCGCCGCGCGGGTGTTCGCGCCCAGAATCCCGTCAATGCCGCCCACATCGAACCCGCGCTGCGCGAGGGCGGTCTGCAACTGGCGCATCTGGTTCTGGTCCAGCCCCTGCTGCGGGTTCCCCGCCTGGTAGACCGGCGCGCCCATCAGCCGCGTGGCGAAATAGGCCGCTGTGGTGACATAGGTGAAGCTCTGGTTCCATTCGAACAGGGTGCGAAAATTGTGGAATATCATGAAGGCCGGGCCGCGATGACCCTGCGGAAGAATGATCGAGGCGCGCAGATTGCCCGATGGCAGGCTGCCATGCGTGGGGCGGACGCCCATCTGCGCCCATTGGCTGACCGTCAGTTCGGTGCGCAGCCCGGTGCGCGACAGATCAAGCCCCTGCGGGATGGCGACCTCGTGCAGCCAGGGTTCGTTCGCGCGCCAGCCCTTGGCGCGCAGCATCGAGGCCGCCGACAAAAGCGCATCGGGGGCCGAGCGTTGCAGGTCGATCCGCCCGTCGCCATCGCCATCCACCGCGTAATTGATGATGTCAGAGGGTAGTTTCTGCACCATCCCGATCTCGCCCGCCCAGGCGCCGCGGGTCTGGGCCGGGTCCAGCATGCCGCGGCGATACATTTCCAGCGCGGCAAAGACCTGCGGGCGGAACAGTTCGGGCCTGCGGCAGTCATGCGCAAGGGTGACAAGGGCGCTGACAGTGTTGAAATCGCCCTGCACCGCGCCGAAATCCGTCTCGAACGCCCAGAAAGCCAGCAGGATGCCCGGCTGCACACCATAGTCGCGCTGCGCGCGGTCAAAGACGCTGCGGAAGCGGTCGTAATTCGCGCGCCCGGCATTCATGCGGTTCTGCGAGATCAGCGCGCGCGAGAAGTCCAGGAAGGGGCGCTGGAAAATGCCCTGCCGACGGTCGGCATTTATGACACTTTGCTCCTGACGCACATTGCGCAGGAACGTATCGGTCAGGGCGGGGTCGAACCCACGCTGCAGGGCCTCGGCGCGCAGACCGGACACGAAACTGCTGAAATTACCGCCGCAGGTCTGCGCCTGTGCCGTGGCCCCAAGACCGAGTGAAAGAACTGTTGCAAGAACTGGTAGGAAACGCATTACACCCTCGATTGCCGCATCTGTCGCGCCACGTTAACGCAACCGATGCGGCAAAGAAATCGCATTCGCGTGAGAGGGTTCCGCCTTACAGCGCGTCGCGCCCATGCGGCGCCATGAAATCCAGCACCGGGTTGATCGGGATGATCCGGTTCGGGTTTATCGTGTCATGGCTGTAGTGGTAGTGGCGCACGATATGGTCCATGCGCACAGTCTCGGCAACGCCCGGATGCTGATAGAGCTCGCGCGTGTAGGCCCAGAGCGCCGGGTAATCCACGATCCGGCGGCGGTTGCACTTGAAATGCAGGTGATAGACGCTGTCGAAGCGCACCAGCGTGGTGAACAGCCGCCAGTCGGCCTCGGTCAGGGTGTCGCCTGCAAGATAGCGCTGGCTGGTCAGCCGGTCCTCCAGCCAGTCGAGGCTTTCGAACAGGGGGATGACGCCAGCCTCATAGGCTTTCTGCGTGGTGGCGAAGCCGGATTTGTAGACGCCGTTGTTCACGGTGTCATAGACGCGGTCATTCACCGCGTCGATATCAGTGCGCAAGGCTTCGGGGTAGTAGTCGTCGGTGTTGCCGGTCAGCCCGTCAAAGGCCGAATTGAACATGCGGATGATCTCCGAGGATTCATTCGACACGATAGTTTCGCGCTGTGTGTCCCACAGGACCGGCACAGTCACCCGGCCCGAGATGTGCGGATCGGCGCGGGTGTAGACATCGCGCATGAAGGCCGCGCCGTGAAGCCTGTCGCCGGTCGCGCCGTCGAAATCGGTGGCGAAGGTCCAGCCATCCTCCAACATCTCGGGATGCACGGCAGAGACGCCGATCAACCCCTCCAGCCCCTTGAGCGCGCGGAAGATCAGCGTGCGATGCGCCCAGGGGCAGGCATAGGAGACATACAGATGGTAGCGCCCGGCCTCTGCCTTGAAGCCGCCCTCGCCGGACGGACCGGCACTGCCATCCGCTGTCACCCAGTTGCGAAACCGCGAGGTGTCGCGCTGAAACGCGCCCCCGGTCTTTTTCGTGTCATACCATTCGCGCGACCATTCGCCATTGACCAGTTGACCCATGAAGCTCTCCTCTTTCCTTCTGGTCAGATGACCATGTCAGGACCAAAGGACAAGCTGCATGGGCGCGCAGGGGCTGTGCGGGTCTATTGCAGGTCGCCGAATGCCCGCTGCAACCGCGCAACAGCTTCTTCGATCACCGCGCGCGGCGCGCCAAGGTTGAAGCGCAGCCAGGTCTCGCCGCCCGTGCCGAAACTCGGTCCGTGATTGGCGGCAATCTTGGCCGTGCCTTCGACGCGGGCTGTGAACTCGGCAGGCTCCATCCCCGTGCCGGAAAAATCCACCCAGGCCAGGTAGGTGGAGTCCAGCGGCATCGACTTCAGGCCGGGGATGGCGTTCACGCCTGCGTCAAAGACCTGCCGGTTGCCGTCCAGATAGGCACATAGCGCATCGACCCACTCTGCCCCGGCGGGCGAATAGGCGGCGGTCACGGCATGCAAGCCGAAGGAATTGGGCGAAATCCCCATCGCGGCCATTGTCTGCGCAAACTGGCCGCGCAGGCCTGCATCCGCGATGATGACATTTCCGCAATGCGTGCCCGCAAGGTTGAAAGTCTTGGAAGCGGCGGTCAGCATCACCGTCCGCGGCGCAGCCTCGGGCGCTGCCAGCGGCATCGGGACATGGCGGTGTCCCGGCAGGATCAGGTCGTGGTGGATCTCGTCCGAGACAAGCAGCAGGTCATGGCGCGCGCAGAAGTCCGCCACGCCGCGCAATTCCGCGGCCGTCCAGATGCGCCCGCCAGGGTTGTGGGGCGAACACAGGATCAGCATGCGCGCCGTGCCATCCATCAGCGCATCGGCGGCCGCGAAATCCATCTCATAGAGGCCATCTTCCAGCGTCAGCGGGCATTCCATCACGCGGCGCCCGGCGGCCTGAAT
>SLQN01000117.1 GCA_007131465.1 Paracoccaceae bacterium | reverse complement strand
GATGTTCTGTTCGGTCAGGATGGCATAGATCACCAGCACCACCGACGGCGGGATCAGGATGCCCAGCGTGCCACCCGCCGCCAGCGTCGCCGTGGAAAACCCGCCCGCATAGCCATAACGCTTCAACTCTGGCAGGGCCACGCGGCTCATGGTGGCCGCGGTGGCCAGCGATGAGCCGCAAATCGCCCCGAACCCGGCGCTGGACCCGATGGCCGCCATCGCCACACCGCCCTTGCGATGGCCAAGCCAGCCTTCGGCCGCCTTGAACAGGGCCTGAGACATGCCGCCCAGCGTGGCGAAATGGCCCATCAGCAGGAACATGGGAATGATCGAGAGCGAATAGCTGGCGAATGTGGTGAAGGTTTCGGTCTGCAACCGCGAGAACGGCGTGTTCGTGCTGCCCGTGACCAGCACCAGCCCGACCAGCCCGGTCAGGAACATCGCCAGCCCGATCGGCACGCGCAGGAAGATCAGGGTCAGCAGGGCCGGGAAGGACAACAGCCCGATCGTCATCGCACTCAATGCTCCGCCTCCCCGGCGTCACCTATGATGTCCTTGCCCTGCAGGGCTTCCTGAAGCCGCACCCAAACCATGTAGACCCCCACAACCGCCGCGACACTGGCCGCAACGACGCAGGCCGCATAGGGCCACCAGACCGGCCATTCCAGCAGATAGGTCGTCTGCCCTGTCCGTATCCGGCTGCTCATCCCCAGCGACAACCGCCATGCGATCAGCACCAGTGCTGCCATGAACAAAAATTCGGTCACCAGCAATAGCCAGCGGTTCACGCGCCCGCTCAGATAGGAGGTGAAGATATCAACCCGCGCATGGCCTACCGTAATCTGACACAGCGGCAGGAAACAAAAGACCGCAAAGGCCATCCCCAGTTCCGTCAGCTCGAAATCTCCGAAAATCGGGCCGATCCCACTGGCAAGCAACCATGCAGCAAGGACGGGCGCGACCGTCTGGGCAATGTCGGTATGCAGAAAACTGTTTGCATGACGCCCGAGGATGGACAGGCAGGTCATCAGGATCAGCGCCGACAACACCACGCCCCCCAACAAGGCCAGCCCGCGTGAAAGACCCATCATTACGGCATGCATTCCCACAACTCCTTGGCCAGTGCTGCAAAACAAGGCGGCCTCCCAGGGACTGAGAAGCCGCCGTCAGTGTGTCACGCCGGTTTAGTTCGCCGCCTCGTATTCGGCCATCAGTTCGCGGGCGCGGTCGATCAGCGCCTGTCCGTCCTTGCCGCGTCCTTCCATGTCGGCAATCCAGCGCGCATAGATCGGCTCGGCCAGAGTTCTCCACGCCGCAACCTCATCGGCCGGGATGGTGATGATGTTGTTGCCCATCTCCTCGGCCATCTCGCGGCCTGGCGCATCGTAATCCTGCTGCGTGCCGCCCGCAAAGACAGAGAAATCCAGCCCTGAATTAGAGTCGATCACCGTCTTCAGATCATCGGGCAGCGCGTCATAGGTCGGCTGGTGCATGGCCAGAACGAAGGTCACCGTGTAAAGCATGTCGCCTTCGAATTCGGTATGGTTTTCCACCAGTTCGGGGATGCGCAGCGAGGGCGTGACTTCCCACGGCATGACCGCGCCATTGATGACACCGCGCGACAGCGCTTCGGGGGTCTGCGCGATCGGCATGCCCACAGGCGTTGCGCCCAGCGCTTCGAGAAGCTGCACAGTCAGCCGCGAGGGGCCGCGCAACTGCATGCCCTGCAGGTCGGAAGGCTGCGTCACGGGGTCTTCGGTATGGATCACGCCCGGCCCATGCACCCAGGTCCCGATCATCTTCACATCGGCGAATTCTTCCTGCATGGCTTCTTCATACATATGCCAGTAGGCATAAGAGGCCGCGCGCGCGTCACTGACCATGAAGGGCAGTTCAAACACTTCGGTGCTTGGGAAACGCCCCGGTGTCAGTCCGACGACGGTCCAGATCAGATCCGCCGTGCCCGACACCGCCTGATCATACAATTCCCCCGGCGTTCCCCCAAGCTGCATCGAGGGGAACCGGTCCACCTTGATTCGGCCTTCGCTGCCTTCCTCGACCCGGTCAGCCCAGACATCGAGAATATGCATCGGCACATTGGCTTGCGCTGCAAGGAAATGATGCAGCTTCAGTGTCACCTCCTGCGCCTCGGCGGCACCAGGGGCCAGTCCAAGGCCAAGGGCGGCAAGCGAAGCACCCCCCATCAGGCCCAGAAGCGGTCTGCGATTCATCATGGTCTCCTCCCGTCAGATAATGTTGCAACTGCAACGACCCATGTGAAAGCACAAGATTCGCCGTCGCGCCACTTATTTTTCGACCGAGCGGTTGATTCTGCTTGTTTTGTCGCGGACATCACGGCCCGCCCCCCGAAACCTGCCTGTCACATAGGGTGCAGATTGCCCCTGCCCACGCCCAGAATGCAAGAATTGATTCGGGGGCGTGTGCTTGCGCTGGCTTGGCACGGGGGGCAAACTGGCCTCTGGCTTACAGGATTACGCCCATGATACGCAGCACACGGCCCGCAGACCTGACACTTGCGTCGCCCTTGCGCGCGGGCAGCTTCATTGTCACGCTATTTGGCGATGTCATCGCCCCGCGCGGCGGCGATATCTGGATCGGCAATATCATTGCCTTTTGCGCGCCCTTCGGCATCAGTGAAACCCTGATCCGCACGGCCATGTCGCGCCTTGTAGCCGCCGGGCAGGTGACCGGGTTGCGGCAGGGGCGGCGCAGCTTCTACCGGCTGACCGACGCGGCGCGCCAGGAATATGCGCAGGCCGCCCGGATAATCTACAGCCCGCCTCGCAACCGCAACTGGCGGCTGGTTTTTCTGCCGCAGGGCGACGCGGCGGCGCAGAGCGCCAGTCTGCCTGGCCATGTCGCCCTGAGCGACCATTTCACACTTGGTCCGGCGCAGGGGGACCTGCCAACTGATGCCTGTGCCCTGACAGCACCCCTCTTGGGCAACAAGCAGGCGGTGCAGGTGATGGCGCGGAAATGCTGGCCACTGGACGATCTGGCGCAGGACTATGACGCTTTCCTTGGACTGGCCCGACAGATAGAGGGTCTTGGCCCGCTGCCCGGCGCGCAGGCGCTGGAAGCCCGCGTCCTGCTGGTCCATGCCTTCCGCGCCGTTGCGCTGCGCGACCCGGCCCTGCCGCCCGAGGCCCTGCCCGAAAACTGGGCCGGAGGACGCGCGCGGCGCGCGTTTGCCGAAACCTATCTGGCGCTCAGTGGGTCGGCTGATTCGTATGTGGCAGACAGTTTCGAGGCAGCCGACGGGCCACTTCATAGCCTGTCTGCCGAAGGACAAGACCGGTTCGACCGGCTGCGCGCCTGCCTTGGCGACTGAATTTGCTTGCTTTTCCGTAACTGCGTCACAACACATCACACAATATGCGAAAAATAGCTTTCAAATGTGACATATCGCGCCTATCCTGCTGTCATATCGCCGAGCGCGAGTGCAACTGCTTTGGGAGGAGCCGCCTTGCCGCACGCCTTTATCTGTGATGCGCAACGCACCCCTGTCGGCCGCTATGGCGGCGCATTGGCACAGGTGCGCGCGGATGATCTGGCCGCCATCCCGCTGGCCGCGCTGGTGGCGCGCCACCCTCGGCTGGACTGGGCAGCGGTGGACGACGTGGTCTATGGCTGCGCCAATCAGGCTGGCGAAGACAACCGCAACGTGGCGCGCATGGCGGCGCTGCTGGCGGGCCTGCCGGTCGATGTGCCGGGGATCACGGTCAATCGGCTTTGTGCATCGGGGCTGGATGCCGTGGGGCTGGCGGCGCGCGCCATCCGGTCAGGCGATTGCGCCCTGATGCTGGCAGGCGGGGTCGAGAGCATGAGCCGCGCGCCCTTTGTGATGCCCAAGGCCGACGCGGCCTTTTCGCGCATGAACGCCGTCCATGACACGACGATCGGCTGGCGTTTCGTGAACCCGAAGATGAAGGCGCAGCATGGGATCGACTCGATGCCTGAAACCGCTGACAATGTTGCCGCCGACTATGGCGTGTCGCGCGCCGATCAGGACGCTTTCGCGCTGCGCTCGCAGGCGCGGTGGGCCAGCGCGCAGGCCGAGGGCCGGTTCGCGGACGAGATCTGCACCGTCACTGTGCCGCAGCGCAAGGGCGCGGCGCTGGTCATCGACACGGACGAACATCCCCGGCCTGAAACCTCGGCGGACGCGTTGGCCAGGCTGCGCGGCATCAACGGGCCGGACCTCAGCGTCACCGCAGGCAATGCCAGCGGCGTCAATGACGGTGCAGCGGCGCTGATCCTTGCCTCCGAGGCCATGGCCGCCGCCCATGGCCTGACGCCGCGGGCGCGCGTTGTCGCCTGCGCCGCGGCCGGGGTCCCTCCGCGCGTCATGGGCATCGGCCCGGTCCCGGCGGTCCGCAAGGCGCTGGCGCTGGCGGGGGTGACGATCCAGGATATCGACCTGATCGAACTCAACGAAGCTTTTGCCGCGCAGGCGCTCGCGTCTCTGCGCGAGATCGGCCTGCCCGATGACGCAGCGCATGTGAACCCCAATGGCGGCGCGATAGCGATGGGGCATCCGCTGGGGGCGTCGGGGGCGCGGATGGTCACGGCAGCGCTGTGGGAATTGCAGCGCCGGGGCGGGCGATATGCGCTTTGCACGATGTGCGTGGGCGTGGGCCAGGGCGTGGCGCTGATACTGGAACGGGTCTGAAAAGGGGAAACGCGATGTATGCACAGATGGTGAAATCCGAAGCCACGAATGACGACCCCGAAAAACTGGCCGCCTTTCAGGCGCGGATCGACGCGGGCGAGAAGATCGAACCCAAGGACTGGATGCCCGAGGGCTACCGCAAGACACTTGTAAGGCAGATCGGCCAGCACGCCCATTCCGAGATCGTGGGCCAACTGCCCGAAGGCAACTGGATCACCCGCGCCCCGACGCTGGAGCGCAAGGCAATCCTGCTGGCCAAGGTGCAGGATGAGGCGGGCCACGGGCTGTATCTGTATTGCGCTGCCGAAACGCTGGGCGTTTCGCGCGATGACCTGACCGAGGCACTGCTGTCGGGCAAGATGAAATACTCGTCCATCTTCAACTACCCGACGCTGACATGGGCCGATATGGGCGCGGTGGGCTGGCTGGTCGATGGTGCGGCGATCATGAATCAGGTCCCGCTGCAACGCACCAGCTTTGGCCCCTATGCCCGCGCAATGGTCCGCATCTGCAAGGAGGAATCCTTTCACCAGCGGCAGGGCTATGACATCATGATGAAGATGGCATTCGGGACGCCCGCGCAAAAAGCGATGGCGCAGGATGCGCTGAACCGGTTCTGGTATCCCAGCCTGATGATGTTCGGCCCGTCAGACAAGGACTCGGTCCATTCCGCGCAAAGCATGGCATGGAGGATCAAGATGAACACCAATGATGAATTGCGCCAGAAATTCGTCGATCAGACAGTGCCGCAGGCGGAATATCTGGGGCTGACCATCCCGGACCCGGCCGTGGTCTGGAACGCGGAAAAAGGCGGCTATGACTATTCAGAGCCCGACTGGACCGAATTCTTCGAGGTGATCAAGGGCAACGGGCCGTGCAATGCCGAGCGGATCGCGGCGCGGCAGAAAGCCTGGGATGATGGGGCATGGGTGCGCGACGGTTTGATGGCGCATGCGCGCAAGCGTGCAGGCGCACAGGTCGCGGCGGAATAGCACCGGCGGCTTTCGCCCCCTCGGGACAGCTTTATCAGGACGAAAGGGCATCGCGATGTCACAGGAATGGCCGCTTTGGGAGATTTTCATTCGGGGCCAGCATGGGCTGAACCATCGCCATGTCGGCAGCCTGCACGCGCCGGATGCGGGCATGGCGATCAAGCATGCGCGCGATGTCTATACAAGGCGCAATGAAGGGGTCAGCATCTGGGTCGTGCCCTCGGCTGCGATCACGGCGTCCAGCCCGTCGGACAAGGGGCCGCTGTTCGAGCCCGCGAATTCAAAGGTCTACCGCCACCCGACCTTTTTCGACATCCCCGAAGATGTGGGCAAGATGTGATGGACACGATGACGGATCTTGATACGGCCCTGTTTGCGGGGCTCTGCCGTCTGGGCGACAGCACGCTGGTTCTGGGCCACAGGGTTTCGGAATGGTGCGGCCATGCGCCGGTTCTGGAAGAAGATATCGCGCTGGCCAATGTGGCGCTGGACCTGATCGGCCAGACGCAGATGTGGCTGGGACTGGCCGCAGAAATAGAGGGCAAGGGCCGCGATGCCGATGCGCTGGCCTTCCGCCGCGATGTCTGGGAGTTTCGCAACCTCCTGCTGGTCGAGCGCCCCAATGGCGATTTCGGCCATACCCTGATGCGGCAATTCCTGTTCGATGCCTGGCATCAGCCGATGCTGAAGGCGCTGGAAAGCTCAGGCGACCCGCGCATCGCCGGGATTGCGGCGAAAGCCGGGCGCGAGGTGGCCTATCATCTGGAACGCTCCGCCGATCTGGTGATCCGGCTGGGCGATGGCAGCCTTGAAAGCCACAACCGGATGCAGGCGGCCCTCGATACACTCTGGCCCTATACGGGCGAGATGATGACTGCCGATGCCACCGATCAAGCACTGGCCGAGGCCGGGATCATGGCCGCGCCGGACAGCATCCGCCCCGAATGGGACGCGCTGGTGCGCGATGTGCTGGCAGAGGCGACGCTCGGCATCCCACCCGGCACGCATATGCACAAGGGCGGCAAGCAGGGCCAGCATTCCGAACATCTGGGCCATATGCTGGCGACAATGCAATGGCTGCAACGCGCCTATCCGGATGCGACATGGTAAGCGTGGCGCAGGTCTGGGACTGGCTGGCCGATGTGCCGGACCCGGAAATTCCGGTCATTTCCGTGACCGATCTGGGGATCGTGCGCGATGTCGGGCTGGAGGGCGAAACGGTTGTGGTGACGGTCACACCGACCTATTCGGGCTGTCCCGCGACCGCTGTCATCAATTTCGAGATCGAGAAGGCGCTGCGCGGGCACGGGGTCAGGGATGTGCGGCTGGAGCGACGGCTCGACCCGCCCTGGAGCACGGACTGGCTGAGCGAGGAGGCGCGCGAAAAGCTGCGCGCCTATGGCATCGCCCCGCCCATTGACGGCACGCGCGCGCAAGGTGTCGTGGCGGGGCGCATAAAGCGGCTGACCGGGGCGGCGCTGGTGGTCCCCTGCCCGCGCTGCGGGTCGGACGATACGCGCGCGGTCAGCCAGTTCGGGTCCACGCCGTGCAAGGCCGCGTGGCAGTGCAATGACTGCCTTGAACCTTTTGATTATTTCAAATGCATCTGAGGGCCGCGCGATGAGCCGATTTCTTCCGCTGACAGTGACCGATGTGGCGCATGACACGCGCGATGCGGTCATCGTGACGCTGCGCCCCGAGAACCCGGAGGCGTTTCGCTTTACCCAGGGCCAGTATCTGACCTTCCGGCGCGATCTGGACGGACAGGAAATCCGCCGCTCCTATTCCATCTGTTCGGGGCTGGATGACGGCGATCTGCGCGTCGGCATCAAGCGGGTCGCGGGGGGCGCGTTTTCCACCTGGGCGCATGAGGCGCTGGCCCCCGGCGCGGTGCTGGAAGCGATGCCGCCTGCGGGCAATTTCCATCTGCCGCTAAAGCCCGAGGCCGCGCGCCACTATCTGGCCTTTGCGGGCGGCTCGGGGATCACGCCCATCCTGTCCATCCTGCGCACGGTGCTGACGCGCGAGCCGAAATCGCGCGTCACACTGGTCTATGCCAACCGCCAGATCTCCTCGATCATGTTCCGCGAGGAACTGGAGGACCTGAAGAACCAGCATCTGGGGCGGCTGAGCGTCATGCATGTGCTGGGCCAGGATGCGCAGGAGATCGAGCTGTTCACGGGCCGGATCGATGCGCAGAAGATGGACGCCTTGTTCACCCATTGGGTGGACCCGAAATCGGTGGATGCCGCTTTCATCTGCGGGCCGGAAGCGATGATGCTGACCATCGCCGCCAGCCTGCGCGCGCATGGGCTGGAGGAAGGGCAGATCAAGTTCGAGCTTTTCGCCTCGAACCAGCAGGGCCGCCTGAAGGCCGCGCCCCCCGTGCAGGCGCGCGCGGGCACGTCCGCCGCGCTGACCATCACGCTTGATGGCACGACCCGGACACTGGATCTGCCCCGCGACGGAACATCGGTGCTGGAGGCCGCGCTCGCGGCCAATCTGGACGCGCCCTATGCCTGCAAGGCGGGGGTCTGTTCCACCTGCCGCGCCAAGGTGCTGGAGGGCGAGGCGGAAATGGCCGTGAACCACGCGCTGGAGGATTACGAGGTGCGCCAGGGCTATGTCCTGACCTGCCAGTGCACCCCGCTGGGCGACCGGCTGGTTATCAGCTATGACGACTAGGGGGGCACGGGCATGACCGCGATGGCGATCGAGGACTATCTGGCACAGGGCGGGCGGCTGACATCGCCCGGCAATGTGCCGCCGCGCTACCGGGGCGAAGTGCTGCGGCTGATGGCGGCCTTCGTGGACAGCGAACTGGCGGCCTCGGCGGGGTTCGCGGACGTAATCAATGACGCGCCGGGGATCACCTCGCGCATTGCGGCGGCGCGGATCGTGCTGGAAAAGGCCGATCACGCGGGGCGCGTGCTGACGGTGATGGCGGACTTCGGCGCGGACACCTCGCGCTATGTCGGCACGCACCCCTGGGCGGCGCGACTGCCGCGCGATGCCGATATCGGCGCGGCGCGGCAGGGGGGCGACATGCGTCTGGCGGTGTTTCACTACCCGCTGGCGGGTTGGGCGGACGCGGTGGTGATGAACGTCCTGCAAGGGGCCGCCGCCGTGATCCAGTTGCAGGATTATGCGCGCCTGTCCTACCAGCCCCTGGCCGAAGTTTTCCGCGCGATCCTGCCGCGCGAGGAACGCCATGCGGAACTTGGCCGCGCCGGGCTTGCGCAGCTTGTGGCCGCGGATGCGGGCGCCGTGCGTGCCGCGCTGGCCTACTGGCATCCGCGGGTGGCGCTGGGCTTCGGGCCGAAGGACTCTGCCCGGCTTGGCCTGCATCAGCGGCTTGGCCTGCGCCATCGTGGCAATGCCGAGATGCTGGACGACTGGCAAAGGACCGTGACTGCGCAGCTAGACACGCTTGGACTGAGGCCGGAGTGATGCTGGACATGACCTTCCCCCGCCCGCTGGAAAGCTACCTGTATGGTGCATGGCGCAAGGGGCGCGGCACCCCCAAACCGCTGGCCAATGCCGCAACGGGTACCTTCGCGCAGGCTTCGACAGGCTCGGCCATTGCCGTCACTACCTACATGACGTTGGCTGGCACCCGCGCGGGACACTATCTGCTGGTGAATCCCGTCGGTCTTTTCGCCGACATCACCGCGCGCG
>SLQN01000408.1 GCA_007131465.1 Paracoccaceae bacterium | reverse complement strand
TGCCGCTGGCCGCGACGGCAAGCGGGGCGCATGTGCTGACCGCCACAGCCCAGTCCAAGGCCATCTTGCGCGCGGTCGCCGGAGCACTCGCCGCCAGTCGTGCGGATACGGATTACTTTCCCTCCTTCGAGTTGATCACCAGCCCGGTTTTCGAGGGGCGCTTCTTTGCCCCGGACAAACGCCATGTGACACCCGAAGGCGTTCGCTTCGTCATGGACAGCTTTTTTAACGACATGGCCGCGCAATTCGGAACCCCCGCGCCCGCGCCCAAGGCGCGCGGAGTATCCAGCCGCGCAACCGCGGCGGATGTGGTCTGCGAGGAAGAACTGCTAGATGCCTTCGGGCAGCAGGGCCGATGATGCGGCTTTGCGTTCTGGGCAACAGCCATGTCGGCGCGCTCAAACGGGCGGCGGATGAGGTCTGCCTGCAAAACCCCGACCTGCGACTTGGATTTTTCGCCGCGCGGTCGAACCAGACGCGCGACATGACGATCCGTGACGGACGCTACTGCCCCACCTCCCCTGCATTGGCCGATCAGCTTGCGCTGACGTCGGGCGGGCTGCGCGACATCGACCCGGCAGCGTGGGATGCCTACCTCATCTACGGGTTTGGCGGGCGACGACGGCAGGGCGACACGCCGCGGAGGTTCAGCAAGACGTTCCGGCAGGCAGTGGTGCTGGAGCGTCTTCGGGGCAGCCTGCTGCCCGCCCATGCCCGCGCCTTACGCAGCCTGACAGATAGGCCGATCTTCGCGGCGCTAGCTCCGCTGGCGGCGCAGACCGGGGACAAGCCCGCCCTGCGCCTGCTGCCGCCGCGCGCGGAATCGGCCCTTGTGCAAGCCCATATATGCGACCCGCTGGGGGTGACGCTGGTCCCGCAGCCAGAAATCAGCCTTGCGGGGAAGATCGCGACGCGCCCCGAGTTAAGCCAAGATGCCGTGACGCTGGAACAGGCAGCGCGCGAGACCAAGGCCGACCCGCAAAAACATCGCCATATGAATGCCGCCTATGGCAAGCTCTGGCTGACAGAGTTCCTCCGGCAGCTGCGCCGCGCGCTGGCAGACTGCCGCCCGCAGGAGGCTTGACACCGCCCCACCTGACGCTATCTTAGAACAATTCTAAAATAGTGTCGTCATGCTCCCGCCCGATGTCCTGCTTGTCTTTGTCGCTGCTACCATCACCGCCCTTGCAACGGGTGTGGGTGCGCTGCCGTTGCTCGCCTTACGCAATGTCTCGGGGCGCACGCTGGCTTACGGCAATGCCATCGCCGCCGGGCTGATGCTCGCTGCCACATTTTCCCTGATCTTTGAAGGCTTCGAGTTTTCGGGTACGCGCACGCTTCTTGGCCTGCTGCTGGGTCTCGCCGGGATCTGGCTGGCCAAACGGTATTTCGATGGCCGCTCGGATATCAGCCTTGCCACTGCGCAAGGGGCGGATGCGCTGAAGATCCTGCTGATCATGGGGGTGATGACCGTCCATTCCGCCGCCGAGGGCGTGGGCGTCGGCGTGGCCTATGGCAGCGGTCGTGAACTGGGGGATTTCATCACCATCGCGATTGCACTGCACAATGTCCCCGAAGGACTGGCCATCGCACTGGTCATGGTCCCGCGCGGGGCGTCTGTGGGCAAGGCGGCGTGGTGGGCGATCCTGTCCTCGGCCCCGCAGCCGTTGCTGGCCGTGCCTGCCTTCCTGTTCGTGCTGGCCGTCGCCCCCTTCCTGCCCATCGGGCTGGGACTGGCCGCCGGGGCGATGCTGTGGATGATCTTCTCCGAATTGCTGCCCGAAGCCCAAGCGGGCACGGACCAGTCGCAGATCGGCGTTATCGTGACGCTGGCCTTCAGCGCGATGATGGGGGTGACGCTGGTTTTGGGCTGAAGGGCATTGCCGAAACCCGCCCCCTGCCCCATATCTGAAACATGTTGAAACTCACACCGATCCTTATCCTGCTGGCCTATGGTCTGGTCATGTACTGGTTCTCCTCCTGGCGCACCAAGCAGGACCTTGATGCGCGATCGACGCCGCTGGCGGACGGGCGGCTGAAGAAACTGACGGACCGGATGGCAGAGGCCGTGGGGGTGGACCGCATCGTTGTGCATATCTACGAGATTGACCCTGTGAATGGGCTGGCTGCACCGGACGGGCGCATCTTCATCACGCGCGGCTTCTACAACAAATACCGGCAGGGCGAAGTGTCCGCCGAAGAAATGGCGAGCGTCATCGCGCATGAGCTTGGCCATGTCGCCCTTGGCCATTCGCGCAAGCGGATGATCGATTTCTCGGGCAGCAACGCGATCCGCATGGCGCTGGCGACCATCTTCAACCGGTTCCTGCCTGGTCTGGGGATCATCATTGCCAATTTCGTGACCACGCTTCTGATGGCGCGTCTCAGCCGCGATGACGAATACGAAGCTGATGCCTACGCCTCGGCGCTGCTGGTCAAGGCCGGGATCGGCACAGACCCGCAAAAGACGCTGTTTCAGAAACTGGAAGGTCTGGTCGGGATCGGCGGCGGCGCGCCTACATGGCTGATGAGCCATCCTAAGACCGACGACCGCATCCGCGCTATTGAAGCCAATGAAGCGCGGTGGAAACTGTCACCCGACGCCTGACCGCCGGGGGGCGCGCTGCCATGAAACCCGCAGTCGCACCTGTGTTTCACAGTCGTGTCAACACATGGGCGAAGCCGCGCCTGATCCGCATTTCGGGCTGTCGAAGGGTGCAAGATGGTGTATAGAAAACAGACAGCAGCCTGAAACTGTGACAACCTGACATCAGATCAGGACGGGCTGGATGCAACGAGAGAGGCAGAATGCGTCGCGTCAGGTATCAGGTTCTGGGCCTCGGGCTCGTTTTTTGTGTGGGCCTTGCCGGCTGCACCGATGGCGTCACGTCCACAAATCAGGGTGAGCGGGCCGCCAATCGTGGTGGCCAGGTGACCGAGCGCGATGTGGAAGACCCGCAGGCATTTTCGCGGCGCGAAACCGGGCTCTGGGATGGCCGGCCTTCGCTTGGCGGGGTCTGGGTCGCGCATCCGGAGGCGACCACGCCGGAACGTGTCATCATCCGCAATATCGAAACCGGGCGCGATACTGTCGGCGCGCTGTTCCGGCGGGAACGCATGAATCCCGGCCCGGCCTTCCAGATATCGGGCGAGGCGGCGAATGTGCTGGAGGTGCTTGCCGGTGCGCCCACCATGATCGAAGTCGTGGCCCTGCGCACCGAGGAAGTCGCGGCCGCTGCGCCTGCCCCTGATGAGAGCGTGGACACGGTGCGCGACGCGCAACCTGCGCCCGAAGCCGCCGAGGGGCCGCAACCCTCGGATCCGGCCATGCCCCAAGCCCCCGAGGCTGAACCGCAGCAAGCGCCGCGTGGCGGGTTCCTGTCGCGCCTGTTCGGCGGCGGCGGGCGCACGGCACAGCCTGCGCCAAGTGCCGAGACGATCACCGCCACAGAGATCGACGCCCCAACCGAAGCCGCCGAAACCCCGCCGCCCGCCACAGCGCAACAGCCCGCCCCGGCGGCTGCGCCAAGCGCCCTGGAACGTCCCTTCATCCAGCTAGGCATCTTCAGCGTCGAGGAAAATGCCCGCAACGCCGAACGCATGGCCGGGTCTGCGGGCCTTTCGGCACGCGTGGTGGAGGGCAGCGCACAGGGCAACGCTTTCTGGCGCGTCGTGGTCGGCCCCGCACAAACCGACGCCGCGCAGCGCCAGATGCTTGCGCGCGTCAAGTCGCTGGGCTTTAATGATGCCTATGCGGTGCGCCGCTGAACTGATCCGGGGGAAAGCCAGATGCGAACAGCGTTTCGTCGGGCCGTGACAGCATTGGTGGCATGCTTTGCCGCCATGTCAGTCGCAGCGCCTGCCGTGTCACAAGCCGTGGGTGGTTTCGAGACCCGCGCGACCTCGGCCTATGTGCGCGATCTCTCCACAGGGCTGGTGCTGATGGACAAGGCCGCCGATGTGCCCTTGCCGCCAGCCTCGATGTCCAAGCTGATGACGCTCCTGATGCTGTTCGAGGCCATCGAGGACGGGCGCATGGCGATGGACACCCCGTTCACGGTGTCCGAACGGGCGCATCAGATGGGCGGCTCGCGCATGTTTCTTGAAACCCGCGACCGGCCCACCGCCGAAGACCTGATCCGCGGCATCGCCGTGCATTCGGGCAATGATGCGACAGTGGTGGTGGCCGAAGGGCTGGCAGGCACGGAAGAGGCCTTTGCCCAACTCGCCACCCGCCGCGCGCGCGAACTGGGCATGCGCAACACGACGCTGGCCAATTCCTCGGGCTGGCCGCATCCCGACCACCTGATGTCCAAGCGTGATCTTGGCATTCTGGCCCAACATATCATCACCGAATATCCGCAATATTACCCGTATCTGTCAGAGCCGGAATTCACCTGGAACGGCATCACCCAGCCCAACCGCGTGCCGCTTCTGGGCGCAGGCATCGGACTGGACGGGCTGAAGACCGGTTTCACCTCGGCGGCGGGCTATTCGCTGACCGGGTCCGTCCGGCAGGGCGACCGGCGCATCGTCTTCGCCTTTGGCGGGCTGGAGAGCGAGCGTGCCCGCGTGCAGGAGGCCGAGGCGATCATCAACTGGGCGTTTCGCCAGTTCGCCAAGGTCAGTGTCGGCGCGCCCGGGCAGGTAATGGCCACGGCCCCGGTCTGGCTGGGCGCGGAACGCAGCGTGCCCCTGGTCCTGGCCGATCGGACAGAGGTTCTGGTTCCAGCCATCGGCCCGCGCGACCTGCAAGGCCGGGTCGTCTATGACAGCCCCCTGCCCGCCCCGATTGTCGCGGGCGATACGCTGGGCATGTTGATCGTCGACATCCCCGATCTGGGCGAGGTTCGCCTGCCACTGGTGGCCGGGGCGGATGTGCTCGAGGGCGGTTTTGCCGTGCGCGCGCAGGCTTCGGCGCAGCGCCTTATGGACATGGTCATGGGCCGCGCGCGCGACGCGATGAACTGACCATGCAGGCCGGAAAAGACAGGGGAAACAGGGCCAGCGGCATCTTTGTCAGTTTCGAGGGGATCGACGGGTCCGGCAAATCCACCCAGGCGCGCGCGCTGGCCGATACGCTGCGCCGCGCAGGCCATGAGATCGTGCTGACGCGCGAACCGGGCGGCGCGGACGGGGCCGAGGCGATTCGTCGCCTGCTGGTCGAGGGCGACCCTGACCGCTGGTCCCCGGAGACGGAAATCCTGCTGTTCAACGCTGCGCGGCGCGACCATCTGGAGCGGACGATCCAGCCTGCGCTGGATGCAGGCCGGATCGTGATCTCGGACCGGTTTGCCGATTCGACCCGCGTCTATCAGGGTGCTGCGCGCGCCAGCCTGCGCCCGCTTGTGGACCAGTTGCACGCACTGGTCATCGGGTTGGAGCCTGACCTGACCTTCGTGATCGACATGGACCCGGGCGACGCGCTGGCCCGTGGGCTTGCACGCCGCTCGGGCGAGGACCGGTTCGAGGATCTGGGGCTGGGCTTCCAGCAGCGCCTGCGCGCGGGGTTTCTGGAACTTGCAGCGGCCGAGCCCGACCGCATGCGCGTGATCGACGGCGCGCGCGCCATGGCCGAGGTCAGCACCGGGATCGCGGCGCAGATGCAGCGCTGGATGGCGGCGCGCGCGGCATGACCGATCTGGCCGAGCTGCCCCAGCCCGACCAGATCGACGCGGCTCCGCACCCGCGCGAAACCGCCCGGCTGTTCGGCCATGAAGACGCCGAGGCGCGCTTTCTGCAGGCTTTCAATTCCGGTCGGCTGCATCATGGCTGGCTGATCTCGGGGCCGCGCGGGGTGGGCAAGGCGACGCTGGCGTGGAAACTCGCCCGGTTCCTGCTGGCAACTCCGGCGGATGATGGCGGCATGTTCGCCCCGCCACCGCCCGCGTCGCTGGATGTTCCCGAAGACCATCCTGTTGCCCGCCGGGTGCGCGCGGGCGCGGATGGGGGGCTTTTGGTGCTGCGTCGGGGGCATGATGACAAGGGCAATCTGCGGCGCGACATCACCGTGGATGTGATGCGTAGGCTGCAGGGGTTTTTCGGCCTCAGCGCGCCCGATGGCGGGCGGCGGGTGGTGATCATCGATGCCGCCGACGAGATGAACCCCAACGCGGCCAATGCGCTGCTCAAGGCGCTGGAAGAACCACCCGACAAGGCGGTCCTGCTGCTTGTTGCGCATCAGCCCTCGCGGCTGCTGCCGACGATCCGGTCGCGCTGCCGCGAATTGCGCCTGCATCCGCTGGGTGCCGAAGATCTGGCCGCCGCCCTTTTGCAAGCCGGAGTAAGCGATGAGGGAGCGGCGCTGGCGCAGCTTTCCGGCGGCTCGGTCGGGGCGGCGATCACACTGGCCGAGGGCGGCGGGGCCGAGATTTATGGCAACCTTGTCAGCCTGTTTCACGGGGTGCCGCAGGTCGACCGTCAGGCCGCGCTCAGGCTTGCCGAAAGCACGGCAGGCAAGCCCAATGAGGCCCGTTTCAGCATGGTCCTGTCGCTGTTTGATCTGTTCATGGCGCGGCTGGCGCGGGCCGGTATCCTGGGCGCAGGCCCCGAGGCCGCGCCGGGCGAGGCCGCGCTCTTTGCCCGGCTGGCCCCGCATCCACAGGCGGCCCGCGCTTATGCAGCACTTGGACAGCAGCTTGGCGCGCGCGCGCGTCATGGCCGCGCAGTCAATCTTGACCCTGCCGCGCTGGTGCTTGATATGGTGTTGCAGACCGAAGCCGAGGCGCGCAAGTTCCTCTGATCCCCCAGCAGCCGGAGACCCAATGTCCCTGCCCCAGATCGTTGACAGCCATTGCCATCTGGATTTCCCCCAGCTTGCGGGCGAACTGGATGCGGTGATCGCCCGCGCCCATGCCGCCGGGGTGACGCGCATGGTCACGATCTGTACCAAACTGCGCGAAGTGGCGCAGGTGCGCGCCATCGCCGAGGCGCATGCGGGCGTGTTCTTCGCTGCCGGAACCCACCCGATGAGCGTGGCGGCGGAACCGATGGCCAGCGTGGCCGATCTGGTGGCGCTGGCCGCACATCCGCGCATGGTGGGCATCGGCGAATCCGGGCTGGATTATCACTACACATCGGACAGCCGGGAGGTGCAGATCGAAAGCCTCCGCATCCATATCGAGGCCGCGCGCCAGACCGGGCTGCCGCTGATCATCCATGCCCGCGACGCAGACAATGACATGGCGCGCATCCTGACCGAGGAACACCGCGCCGGGGCCTTTGACTGCGTGATGCATTGCTTTTCGTCCGGCGCGGAACTGGCCCGGGCCGCGCTGGATCTGGGCTTCTATCTGTCCATGTCCGGTATCGCCGCCTTCCCCCGCAGCGACGCGTTGCGCGCGATCTTCCGCGCTGCCCCGCCCGAGCGCATCCTTGTGGAGACCGACGCGCCCTATCTGGCCCCGCCGCCCCATCGTGGGCGGCGCAACGAACCGGCCTTCACGGTGCATACCGCGAAAGTGGGCGCCGAGGTCTTTGGCATGGACCTGCCCGAATTCGCCGCCCTGACATCAGCGAATTTCGACCGGCTGTTCCGGAAGGCCGCCTGATGGCGGAATTGCGCGCCACGATCCTTGGCTGCGGGTCCTCGGGCGGTGTGCCGCGTCTGGGCGGGCACTGGGGCGATTGCGATCCCACCGATCCACGCAACGCGCGTCGCCGCTGTTCGCTGCTGCTGGAACGGATCAGCGATGCCGGGCGCACACAGGTTCTGATCGACACCTCGCCCGACATGCGCGCGCAGCTTCTCGATGCCGGGATCGGGCGTCTGGATGCCGTGGTCTTCACCCATTCGCATGCCGATCATGTCCACGGGATCGATGATCTCCGGCAACTTGTCTTCAACACCCGCGAAAGGCTGCCTGTCTGGGCGGACGGGCCGACACAGGACGCGCTTTATGCGCGTTTCGGTTATGCCTTTTCGCAGCCCGCGGGGTCACCCTACCCGCCGATTCTGGACATGCACACGATTGATGGCGCGCTGACGATCACCGGGGCGGGCGGCCCGCTGACCCTGCATCCGATGCGCCTGAATCATGGCAGCATCGACGCGCTGGGGTTCCGCATCGGCACGCTGGCCTACACGCCGGATGTCGTGCATATCTATCCCGAAAGCTGGCCGCTCCTGCACGATCTGGACATCTGGATCGTGGATGCGCTGCGCCGCAAGCCACACCCGACCCATGCACATCTGGACATGACACTGGACTGGATCGCCCAGGCCCGGCCCCGCCGGGCCGTGCTGACCAACATGCATGTCGATCTGGATTATGCCTCTGTCACCGCCGAGACCCCGGACAATGTCACTCCGGCCCATGACGGGCTGGTGCTGACACTGCCGCTCTAGGCGATGCAGGCGCTGGCCGATGTCATCCTGCCGGTCTTTCTGGTCATCGGTTTTGGCTATGTCGCGCGCTGGCGCAACCTGATCAACGATGCGCAGGTCGATGGCGTGGTCTGGTTCACGCAGACCTTTGCCATTCCCTGCCTGCTGTTCGTCGCCATCGCGCGGCTGGATCTGGGGCAGGAATTCGAGTGGCGGTTGATGGTCAGCTTCTATGCCGGGGCGAGTATCAGTTTCACCCTTGCCTTCGGCGGTGCAAGGCTTTTGTTCGGGCGCGACTGGGAAGATTGCGTCGCAATCGGTTTTGTTGCGCTGTTTTCCAATTCGGTGCTTCTGGGCCTGCCGATTACCGAACGCGCCTACGGGCCGGATGCGTTGGCGGCGAATTATGCGATCGTCGCGGTGCATTCGCCCTTCTGCTATGCTGTGGGGATTACCGCAATGGAGGTGATCCGCAACCGGGGCGGACGGTTGCGCGATCTGGGCGCGCGGGTCCTGAGCGCGATGTTTCGAAATGCACTGGTCATCGGCATTGCACTGGGGATTTTCGTGAACCTGACCGGCCTGCCATTGCCCGGCGTGGTGAATCAAGCGCTGGACATGATGGCGCGCACAGCATTGCCGGCGGCGCTGTTCGGTCTGGGCGGGGTGTTGTATCTGTACCGGCCCGAGGGCGATCTGCGCACCATCAGCTATGTCGTCGCACTGTCGCTTGTCGTGCACCCGCTGCTGACCTATGGGTTGGCGCGCGCCTTTGGTCTGGGTCCGGAGGCCCTGCGTTCGGCAGTCGTGACGGCTGCGATGGCACCGGGCATGAATGCCTATGTCTTCGCCAACATTTATGGCCGCGCGCGCCGAGTGGCAGCGTCATCGGTGCTGATCGGGACGGCGGGGGTCATGGTGACCTGCTGGGTCTGGTTGCAGATCCTGCCCTGACCGGACGCTTGCGCGCCTTCACGCAGAATAGTCAGGGGGGCCATCCTCTTCGGGCACGCTCTCGATCACCTGCTGCAATGCCGCCAGCCCCTGTTCAAGTGCCAGCCGGTCCTCGGGTGACATCGCATTGAG
>SLQN01000051.1 GCA_007131465.1 Paracoccaceae bacterium | reverse complement strand
GGAAACTCCGGGGCCTTTTTCCATGCTCAATCCACCACCAGCATATATCCGGCCCCGCGAACAGTCTGCAAATGGCGCGGGTCTTTCGGGTCGTCTTCCAGCTTGCGGCGCAGGCGGGTGATCTGCACATCGACCGCGCGTTCCTGCCCCACCATGCCCCCATGCCCGGCCCTGTCCTCGCTCAGATGCGCGACCAGCGCCTCTCGGGTGATGACTTCACCCGGATGCTGGCAGAAGAACCGCATCAGCACCGCTTCGGTCTGGGTCAGGCGGACGGGCCTGTCTGCGCGCTTCAACTCGCCCCGGTCCAGATCATAGCGCAGCGGCCCCATGATCAGCACTTGCGGCGCAACCGGGCTGGCGACGGGCTGGGGGCTGCGCCGCAGGATCGCGGCGATCCGCAGCAGCAATTCGCGCGGCTCGAACGGTTTGGGCAGGTAATCATCGGCCCCGGCTTCCAGCCCCGTGATGCGGTCCTCGGCCTCGCTCCGGGCGGTCAGCAGCAGCACCGGGGTCGATCCCTGCGTGCGGATGTGGCGCGTCAGGCTGATCCCGTCTTCCCCCGGCATCATCACATCAAGCACCACCATGTCGAAGGCCAGCCCCTGCATCAGCCGCCGTGCGTGGGCGGCATCGCGCGCGGCTGTGACCAGAAACCCGTTGCGCAACAGGTATTTCTGCAACAGCGTGCGGATGCGGGCATCATCATCGACGACCAAAAGATGCGGCGGGGCTTCCTTGGTCATGCGCGGCGGTCCCGCATGGTCAGGTACTGGCGGCGAATTTCATCATCCATCATCGCTTCCAGCACCTGCCGGAACCCGGCCACGGCCTGCGGCCCTGCGGCACGATAGGCCGCGCGCATCCGCTCGCGCTGGGCTTCCGACAGGGCGCGTTCCAGGGTCCGCCCCGCTTCGGTCAGATACAGGTTGCGCTCGCGCCGGTCCTTGCGCCCGACCCGGCTTTCGACCAGCCCGTCCTCGATCAGGGTGCGCAAGACGCGGTTAAGCGATTGTTTGGTCACGCCAAGGACCGCCAGCAGGTTGTTCACTGTGGTCCCATGCGTGCGATTGATGAAATGCAGCGCGCGGTGATGGGCGCGGCCATAGCCGTGTTCTTCCAGAATACGGTCCGGGTCGGCCGTGAAGCCACGATAGGCAAAGAACATCGCCTCGATGCCCTTGCGCAACTGTTCGTCGGTCAGAAAAAGCAGGTTTTCCCCGCCGATCATGCTGCCATGTCCTTCGGCCATGCGTGCCCCGCCTTGCTGTCCGATGCTGCTATGCATTTTATGTCAGCCTTGTTGACATTCCAAGAGCGAATTGATACCGATTCCCGGATTTAGCGTAACTTTATGTCCGAAACGGACCTATGTCGCGCAATATCTGGAAATGACAGCAGTCGCATCGAGGAGGCAAGCATGGCCGGCGCATATGATGACAGGGATGGGATGATCTGGATGGACGGCACGCTCGTCCCCTGGCGGGAGGCCAATGTGCATATCCTGAGCCATGCGCTGCATTACGCCTCCTCCGTGTTCGAGGGCGAGCGTTGCTATAGTGGCAAGATTTTCAAGAGCCGCGAGCATTCCGCGCGCCTGCTCGAATCGGGGCGGCTTCTGGACATGCCGATCCCCTATTCCGTCGATCAGATCGAAGCGGCCAAGACCGCTGTGCTGGAAGCCAATGGCCTGACCGACGCCTATGTGCGCGCGGTCGCCTGGCGCGGCGCGGGCGAGGATATGGGCGTCGCCGCCCGGCGCAACCCGGTGCGCATGGCAGTCGCGGCCTGGGAATGGGGTGCCTATTATGGCGATGCGAAATGGCAGGGCGCGAAGCTCGATATCGCCAAATGGCGCCGCCCCTCGCCCGAAACCATCCCGACTGCGGCCAAGGCGGCAGGGCTTTACATGATCTGCACCATGTCCAAGCACGCGGCCGAGGAAAAGGGCTGCTCGGATGCGCTGTTCTATGACTATCGCGGCTATGTGGCCGAAGCGACCGGGGCCAATGTGTTTTTTGTCCGCGATGGCGAAGTGCACACCCCCCTGCCCGACGCGATCCTGAACGGGATCACGCGCCAGACCGTGGTTGCGATGCTGCGCGACATGGGGATCAATGTGCATGAACGCCATATCATGCCCGAAGAACTGGCCGATTTCAGCGAATGCTGGCTGACCGGCACGGCGGCGGAAATAACCCCCGTCGGGCAGATCGGGGACCATCATTTCCAGGTTGGTCAGATGACGCGTAAGGTGGCCGAAACTTACGAGGCGCTGGTTCGGGCGTGACTGTCGTGCGGCGACAGGGGCGCGCGGGATGACCCCGATCCTGTGGTCCTTCCGGCGCTGCCCCTATGCCATCCGCGCGCGGCTGGCGCTGCGCGCCAGTGGCCAGCGCGTTGGCTTGCGCGAAATTCTGCTGCGCGACAAGCCAGCGGCTTTTCTTGCGCATTCGCCTTCCGGCACTGTGCCCTGTCTGGTTCTGCCGGACCGGGTAATCGACGAAAGTCTGGACATCATGCGCTGGGCGCTGGCGCGGCACGACCCCGAAAGCTGGCTGGACATGCCCGCCGAAGGATGGGACTGGATCGCACGCAATGACGGGCCGTTCAAGCAGGCGCTGGACCGGTGCAAATATGCCAGCCGCTACCCCGATGATGACCCGGCCCTGCACCGGGAGCAAGCGGCTGAGCATCTGCACGCGCTGGATGCCCGGATCGACGGCTGGCTGTTTGGCCGCCCGACGCTGGCCGATGCCGCGCTTCTGCCCTTCGTGCGCCAGTTCGCCTTCATCGACAAGGACTGGTTCGACGCCCAGCCATGGCCCGGACTTCAGGACTGGCTGGCGCGTTTTCTCGAATCGGACGCTTTCGCGGCGGTCATGCACAAGATACCGCCCTGGCAAGAGGGGCAGGACATGTTACAGTCGGACAAATACATGCACCAGTGATGTAACACGTTTTCGGGAATTCGCTGGGGGCGCAACGCGCCCCGGCGTATCGATCACGGGACATATACCGCCCCCGTCTTGCGCGGCACCCTGTCTGGACGTTGGGCGCAGCTCAGGTGTCGCCCGGCAAAAGGCCCGCATCTTCCGGCAGGACCGGGCTGTTTAACGCGACATCCCTGTGCAGCACACGCCCGACCACGGTATCCAGATATTTCGGGGCCAGCCCGAAGCCCGGGCGAACCGAGCGCACAGCATCGGCCGTAATGACGTCGCCTGCGCGCAGGGCCTTGACGAAATACAGCGACCTGCGGAACTGTGCATTGCCCGCTTCGCTGCTCTGGCGCGCGTAATCCACCTGCCCCACGGCCTGCCATGCCGCCCACGCCCCCTGGCACAACGCCGCAAACTGAACCGGTTCCAGCGAGAAACTGTCATCCGGCCCGCCGCCCGTCCGGTCGAGCGTCAAGTGTTTTTCGATGATACACGCCCCCAGCGCGACACTGGCAATCGCGGTCGTGTTGTCCAGCGTGTGATCTGACAGACCCACCGGCACACCGAACCGCGTCGCCATGTCGGCCAGTGTGGCAAGGTTGTAATCCGAAGCCGGCGCGGGATAGCCCGAGACGCAATGCAGAAGCGCCAGTTGCGTGCAACCCCCTGCTTGTGCGGCGTCCACGGCCTCGGTGATCTCGGACAGATCGGCCATGCCGGTCGAGATGATCATGGGCTTTCCCTTGCCCGCCACCAGCCGGATCAAGGGCAGATCCACGGCCTCGAACGAGGCGATCTTGTAGGCGGGCGCATCAAGGTTTTCGAGCAGATCCACGGCTGTCGCATCGAAGGGAGAGGAAAACATCGTGATCCCGCGTGCCCGCGCGTGGGCAAACAGCGCCTCGTGCCACTCCCACGGGGTATGCGCCCAGTCGTAAAGGTCATAGAGGCGTTTTCCGTCCCACAGCCCGCCCGTGATCTGGAAATCCGGCCCATGCGCATCCAGCGTGATTGTGTCGGGGCGGTAGGTCTGTATCTTCACGGCATCGGCTCCCGCCTCGACCGCGGCGTCGATGATGCGCAGCGCCTGCGCCAGATCGCCGTTGTGATTTGCCGACAGTTCGGCAATCACATAGGGTGGATGCCCCGGGCCGATGGCGCGGCCTGCAATGGTAATCTGCGTCATCTGATCTCGCTTAGTCCAAGGTGGTAACTTCGGAAGCTACCGGTTGCGCCACGTTGTCTGTAACCTGCCTGTTCGAAACACCGCAAGGACGCGGTGTTTTCCGGGTGGATTTCTGCATCGAGGTGCAACACGCCAAGGGAAGGGCCAAGCCGCGCGGCCTCGGCCAGCAGTTCGGCTGACAGCTTTTGCCCGCGCACATCCGGCGCAAGACAGATGCTGACCCGCGCGTGGGCAGCGCCAGTCAGATCCAGCCTCAGATATCCGCAGGGCAAGCCGCCCAGCATGAGTATTCTGAAAATACGTTGCGGGTCGCTCAGTGCTGCCGTGAACCACTTGTGATGCGCCATGAAATCAGGTGTCTGCCGGCTCTGGCTGAATCTCTCCAGACCGCTTGCAGCACGCCATTCCCATATTCTGCGCGAGTCGCTGCTTGTGGCGAGGCGGAAGCTGGGCTGGAATGGTCCGATCCGCGCCAGCACGCGCCCGACGCCATCGCCGTCACAAATTGCGGCGGCCCTTTGAGCTATCGCGTCAAGGCTGTCTTGTGCCTCTCTCAGGTTGGTGTGCAATCTTTCGGAAAAATCCGACGCTCGCACCGGGCCGGGGTCCAACGCTGCCCCGGCGGCATGCAATGCCTGTACGATCCCGGCCTGATTGTCGGCGATCTGCACCACTATGCTGGGCAGGCCAAGGGCGCAGCGTTCCCATGTCGTGGCCCCGGCCGCGCCGATGGCCAGATCGGCCGCGGCCATGCGCGCGGCCATGTTCTTGACATCCACCACCACGTCGGTCGGCCATGGCATTTTTGCGGCCAGCGCGTGCACCTGTTCCAGCGCGGGGGCATTGGACCCCATCACGACAGTTATCTGCAAGCCTTCTGGCAGCACAGCGCCCCTTAGCGCGCCCAGCACGCGCGAGGTGGCATCCCCCCGGTCCACGCCGCCCATGGTGATAAGCAGATGGCGCAGCCCCCGGCCTGCACGGCCCACCAGCGCCTGCACCCGAAGATTTGCGAATTCGGGGCGCAGAAGGGCGAATTGCGGGCCTGTCAGGCATTGGCTGCCAGCCGGGATCTGCGCGGCATAATCCGAGTCTTTGTGGCCGAGGTTCTGGTCCAGCAACAGGTCACAGACATGGGGGCGGTCGGCCAGATCGTCGATCACCATCAACTTGGTGCCTTCGGGCAGGACCGCACGCTGCCAGCGCGCATCAAAGGCGTAGTGGTCCAGCACCAGCCAGTCCGGGCGGTCGGCCAGTGCCGCGCGTGTGTCAGACGCGTCGCGCTGCCAGTCCACACCGGCCCAGGAGGCATGTGCAGGCGGGCCTTCGGGGAGGGGGCCTTCCGGTGCTGGCAAGAGCGCCACGTCAAACCCGTCCTGCGCAATCCGTCCGCCCAGATGACCCGGCAGCGCACGGGTGATGAACTGGCACGCGGCCCCCTGCGCGCGCAGGGCCTTTGCAAGTGTCAGGCAGCGCATGACATGGCCGGTCCCGATCTCGAGCGACGCATCGGTGCGAAAGGCGACGATCATGCACGGCCATCCTGCTGCATGACGCGCATCGTCCATTCGGCGCGTTGCCAGTCTTCTTCTGTGTCGATGTCCACGACCCGGTAGCGTGGAAGTGGCAGGCCCTGCGCACCCACCCCGAAGATGGCACCACCTTCAGTCCAGCTTTTTGCGCGCCCCCAGTAGAATTGCCCGGCATCATGCCATGCCTCCTCCAGATCCTGCGATCTGGTCTGCATCCGCGCGGGATCGATCATCTCGACCTCGCCCGTCGCTGCGCGGCGCAGCGCGCGCTGGATCGGAAACGCATACGTGGTCACGGCAATCACGAAGCGTGCGCCGGTGTCGGCCAACCGCGCAAGACCGGCGCGCAGGTCGCCCGGCAGGACGAAGGGCGCGGTCGCATACAGGCAGCACACCGGAGTCCGGTCCGCGATGTCGAGGCGGTGGATGACATCGGCAATGACCGGTACTGTCGGCGTGTGATCATCGGCAAGCCCCGCCGCGCGCAGGAAAGGAATCTCGGCGCCGCAGTCTTCGGCAACGGACGCGATTTCGTCGTCATCGGTCGAGACGATGACCCGGTCGAAACACCCGCTGTCGATCGCGGCGCGGATCGACCAGGCAATCATGGGCTGGCCGCAGAAATCGCGGATGTTCTTGCGGGGAATGCGTCTGGACCCGCCGCGCGCCGGAATGATGCAGACACTCATGCGCTCAGCCGACGTTCCAACGCCGCGATCACTGTTCCTTGATCCGCCGCGCTCATGCCCGGGTAGAGCGGGATCGATATGGCCCGCGCGTAATATTCCTCGGCCAACGGAAACTGCCCCGGACTGAAACCCAGCGCGCGGTAATAGGGCTGTAGATGAACCGGGATGTAATGCAGGTTCACACCAACGCCATCCTCGCGCAACCCTTCGAACACGGCGCGATGCTGCGATGCGTCCTCCAGTCGGATGACATAAAGATGCCAGCTCGACTCTGCGCCGGTCAGCCGCCCCGGAAGGCGTATCGCAAGTCCGCCAAGCGCGCTGTCATAGCAATCCGCAAGGCTGCGGCGCCGGGCTACGAAGTGGTCAAGCCGGGTCATCTGGCTAAGCCCGAGCGCGGCCTGCATGTCCGGCATGCGGTAGTTCCAGCCAAGCTCCAGTTGCTGGTAATACCACGGTCCATCCGGCGGGTGGGTCATCAGATCCGGGTCGCGGGTGATGCCGTGGCTGCGCAACCGTTCCATGCGCGCGGCCAGCGTCGTGTCCTGTGTGAGGGCCATGCCACCCTCGGCCGTGGTGATGATCTTCACAGGGTGAAAGCTGAACACGGTGATATCGGAATGGGCGCAACTGCCTACAGGGCGGTCCAGATACGCGGCCCCGATGGAATGGCTGGCGTCCTCGATGATCCGCACACCATAGGCCTGGGCAATTTCAGCGATCCGGGCCATATCGGGCGATTGGCCGCACATGTGCACGGCCACAAGCACCTTGGGCAGACGCCCCGCTTGTCTGGCCTTGTCGAGTTTCGCGGCCAGCAGGTCGGGGCAGAGGTTGAACGTGTCTTCGTCAATATCCACGAAATCCACATCTGCCCCGCAATACCGCGCACAATTGGCCGAGGCCACGAAAGTGATGGGCGAGGTCCACAGGAGATCGCCTGGCCCCAGATCAAGCGCCATGCAGGCGATATGCAGGGCGGAAGTCGCTGAATTCACTGCAACAGCGTGGCGCGCGCCGACGCGATCCGCCACAGCCTGCTCGAAGCGGGGCACGGCCGGTCCCTGCGTCAGGAAGTCAGAACGCAGCACCTGCGCCACCGCGTCAATATCCGTCTGCGAAATGTCCTGTCGGCCGTAGGGGATCATCAGATGGCCCCGATCTTGTCGCTGTTCTCGCGGATCCAGTCCGACAACGCCTGGGACGACATCCAGTCCGGATTCCTGTCGCTGGTATAGCAGAAATCCTCGTCCACCTTGACCCCGTCCTTGATGCGCATCGGATCATCCGACCATTTGTTGATCGCGGGCAGGATCTTGAAGTGGTCTTCATACTCATAAGTATAAGCAGCGTCTTCCAGTCCGATCATCTGCTCGTGCAGTTTTTCGCCCGGACGGATTCCGACCATGTCCAGTTCAGCATCCGGCGCGACGATTTTTGCGATATCCGTCACTTTCATCGAGGGGATCTTCTTGACGTAGATCTCGCCACCAACCATGTCGGTGAACGCATGCCAGACTAGGTCTACCCCCTGTTCGAGGCTGATCATGAACCGCGTCATCCGCGCGTCTGTGATCGGCAGTCGCCCCGTGGAGGCAAGCGACCGGAACAACGGGATTACCGACCCGCGCGACCCCATGACATTGCCGTAACGCACGACGGAAAACCGGGTGCCATGTTCCCCCGCATACGCATTTCCGGCCACGAACAGCTTGTCAGAGGCCAGTTTCGACGCGCCATACAGGTTGATGGGCGACGAGGCCTTGTCGGTGGACAGCGCGACAACCCCCTTCACGCCCTTGTCAATGGCCGCGTCGATGACGTTCATCGCGCCGTTTACATTGGTCTTGATGCACTCGAACGGATTGTATTCGGCTGTCGGCACGATCTTCGTCGCGGCGGCATGGACAACGTAATCGACCCCGTCAAAGGCCCGGTACAGCCGGTCCCTGTCGCGCACATCGCCGATGAAAAACCGCACGCGCGGGTCGTCGCCATAGAGCTTTGCCATGTCCCATTGCTTCATCTCATCGCGCGAGAAGATGATCAGTTTGCGCGGGTTGAACCGCGCCAGCGTCATGGGCACGAAACAGTTCCCGAAAGAGCCTGTTCCGCCGGTTACAAGAATGGTCGCATTTGAAAGCATGAAAAACTCGGGAATGACTGTCAGGACTGGACCCGAGCATTGCACGGGAAGCGAAGGTCGGACAGGCCTGCATTTCGCGTCGGGACCGCATCGACGGTGATCGCCCGCAGGGCATGCACCCTCCCACCTGTGCGCATGGTGATAGACGCAGCCAGACCGGGGATCAACCGCTTTGATGCATGCTGTGCGCCTCAGGGCTTGTAGCTGGGCTCGATCTTTCAGGTCAGCAGGTCGCGAACCTGCCTGGCGCAGCGGGCCGTAGTTTCCCTGGCATCTGCGGTTGCTGCTTTCAGATTGTGGCGGTTTCCCTATGCCGCAGAGAATGTCAAAGCGTGTTGCCAGCACCAGGCCATCCTGGATGCGGGTGAGGATCGCGGCGTCGATGTCGGCGAGTTGGTTCTTGATCTGCTTGATCCGTGCCGCGAGTTGGCGCTTGAGTAAGGCATTAACGGCCGCCGCCTGGCGACTTTTGGCAGCAACCCTGTCCTTGATCTGGGCCTGGCGTGCAACGCTCAACTCCATGAGATGATATTGAATCTCTGTCCTTGCGGCCCGCCCCTGCAGATCGAGAATTGCGCCCGTGCCTGCCATGACGCTGGCATCGATCCGATCGGTCTTGGCCAGAACGCCCGTGGCCTCGGCAAAGCGCTGCGCCGAACGCGGGTTGACCTTGACCAGACGCAGCCCCGCAGCAAGCAGCGCAAGCCCGAGCACCCGATGGTAAGGCCCAGTCGGTTCGAACACGACCCGCATCGTCTCACGATGCACCAGATTTCGCACTGGTCGAGGGTGTATCCGATCTTCTGGAAGTCGGTTCCCCTGACATGGCGGCGCTCATGGCAGAGGTTGCATGGCGCAAGCCTGCCCTGATTGTCATTGATACGCTGGCGCTTGCCTTTCCTGCCCTTGATGAAAAGGGCGCGAAGGCCATGGGCCGGGTGGTCACGATGGCACGCAAGCTGACAGAGGACGGCGCGGCGGTGGTCCTGGTGCATCATAGCGC
>SLQN01000295.1 GCA_007131465.1 Paracoccaceae bacterium | reverse complement strand
GTCCAGTCCATGCGTCACTCGCCTTCAGGCACGACAAAGCCATACCGCGCCATGATCTCCAGCGCCGCAGGTTCCATCATGTAGGCATAGAACGCCTCGGCCACCGGGCCTGCGCCTTGCAGCAACGCCATACGCTGGCGCAGCGGTTCGTGCCAGTCCTCGGGGATCAGCTCATAGCTGCCCAGAGGTGCGACCTGCGGCGCGAGCGCCAGCGAATAGGCGATGATGCCGCCCTCGGCATTGCCCGACAGCGCGAACTGCGCGGCCTGACTGACATTCTCGCCCAGCACCATGAAGGGTTGCAGATCGTCCCAGAGCCCGCGCGTGGTCAGCGCCTCGCGCGCGCGCATCCCGTAGGGGGCATGGTCGGGGTTGGCGATGGCGAAGCGGGTGATCTGGCCTGCTGCCAGCATCTCGGCCAGATTGTCCAGCTCCGTGTCAGGTGTCAGGGGCGAGCCATGCGGCACCATGACCACAATCCGCCCGATGGCATAGAGGTCACCCTGGTCGCGGGTCAGGCCGTCGGCATGCAGATCGGCAATGAACTGTTCGTCGGCGGCCATGAAGATCTGGAACGGCGCGCCTTCGCGGATCTGGCGGGCAAAATTTCCAGTCGAGCCCATCGCAAGACGCACGCGCATGCCTGTCTCGGCCTCGAACGCGGTGGCGACCTCTTCAACCGCGAATTGCAGGTCAGAGGCGGCAGCGACCACCGGCGCGTTGTCCCGGGTAAGGGCGGGTCCGGCAGCAAGAGCCAGCGATGCGACAGCCGCTAGAATGGAACCACGGGTGAGGGTATCGGGCATGCGTGGTCTCCCAGATGATATTTCTTGTGAAACATATCGCCAGAAGCCCACAAGCACGTCAACCGTTATTTTTCTGCGGGAATAACCCTCAGCATCTCTTGCAGGGCAGCCAGCCGCCTTGCCCCTGCCTCCGCCGCCTCCGCCTCAAAAGCACGATAGAGTGTCAGAACGGCTTTCCCGGTCTCGGTCAGCACTGCCCCGCCGCCGCCCGGCCCCCCGCGCGTGCTGTCCACCAGCGGTTCACGGAACATGGCGTTCAGCGTGCCGATCAACTGCCACGCGCGCTTGTAACTCATGTTCATTTCCCGTCCCGCCGCCGCGATGGAGCCGCAGCGGTCGATCCGTTCAAGCAGTTCGGCCTTGCCCGGCCCGATCATCTCCGAATCGCCAAAGACGATGCGGATGCGCAGGCGGGGGCGATGGGTTTCATTCTCCATATCGGTACTTTCCAGCCATGAACACGGAAAAGCAAGCACGGCGCGACAGGGTCATGACGCAGACCAAAGCAGGCGGATCTCGGACAGATCGCCCCGGCTCTTGCGCAACCGGACCGCCACCCGCGATTGCGCCCCGTCAATTGGCCTTTCGGCAAGTTCGACCACGGCAATCACCCCGTCATCGCGGTAATCCAGCCGCAGATGGCGGATCGCCTCTGGCGGAACGATCCCGTCCAGACAGGCGTGCACGACCCCTGTCAGTTCAGGGCGCAGGGCGGCGTCATGCGCGGCCTTGCCATCGGCATGCCCGTCGGGTTCGGGGTGGATGATGATTTCGGCCATGTCGGGGACTGCTGCCTGAACCTGCGCGCGGGCGGCTTCACACAGGCGGTGCGCCTCGGACAGGGTCATCGCGGGGTCGAGCGTGATATGCACATCGGCCTGCACCGCCCCGCCCATATGGCGCAGGCGCAGATCATGCGCGTCGCGCACGCCGGGTGTCGCCATCAGCGCAGCCAGGGTCGCGCGCGCCATGTCGGCGGGCGGGGCGGTGTCGGCCAGTTCACGCACCGCGGGCCGCCCGTAATCCCAGGCCACCCGCGCCAGCATCAGCGCAATTATCGCGGCCCCGAAAGCATCGGCCAGCGGCCATCCCAGCGTCGCCGCGCCTATCCCTGCCAGCGCCACCACCGAGGACGCGGCATCCGACCGGTGATGCCACGCATTCGCCGCCATCATGGCCGAGCCCGTGCGCCGCGCGACGGCCTTTGTGTAGTGATACAGGCCCTCTTTCAGCGCAATCGACAGCCCTGCCACCCAAAGCGCCAGAACCCCCGGTGCAGGCTGTGGCTCCTCGAACAGGCGCAGCCCCGCATCGATCAATATGCCCGCTGCGGCCAGTGCCAGCATGGCCGCGATGGCGAGTGTGGCCAATGTCTCGAACCGGCCATGCCCGAACGGGTGCTCGGCGTCCGGCGGGCGGTGCGAATGGCCCAGTGCCCAGATCACGGCCCCGTCCGAGGCCAGATCCGACAGCGAATGCACCCCGTCCGCGACCAGTGCCTGACTTTGCGCCATAAGCCCCACGAGGATCTTGACCGCAGCCAGCGGCGCGTTCAGAAACACCCCCGCCCATGCCGCGCGCCGCTTGTCGCGCAATCCGTCAGTGTCCGTGCAGGTCGCCTCGCCCGCCATGACTGGTCTCCCACAAGGACGGCCCGCGGGCGTCATCTGTCTGGTATCATGCCTTGGATGCGCCGCCTTGTTCAAGATCGCCAGCGCCCGAAGGCCGCGCATTCCGAAAGCCAGGTCCTGCATGCGCGCCGGATCACGGCGGCACTCTGGCTGGGACAGACCAGCGGGATGTTTATGGCTGTGAATGATGCAGATGCGCTGGCGCGTGCCCTGGGTTGCCGCAACAGCACCGGTGTGCGACCCCGACGCATATGCCGGTTCAGTCAGAACCTGACACCGCATCGCCTGTAATGACATCGGCAGGACCGTCAGCCGCTTTCAGCATCGCGCGCATCACCGCCATCAGGTTCTGCCGCTCCTAGAAAATGGGCGGCGCGGTTCAGAGCGTGTCCCCGATCTTTGCCGATTGCACGGCCAGCAGCGCGGCCGGGGTGAACGCATGGCCGGTATGGCAGCGATATCGCAACAGATCGTCATCCCTGATCTGCCGCAACACTTCTCCGCAATCGGGGCAGTATAATGTAACCTGAGCGCTCAGGACGCGCTGCGCAATCCGCGCCGCGATCACGACATCTTCTGGCGGGGTCTTGGCCGCCCGCGCGATCGGCTGATCCTGGGGGCGACCGTCAGATCGGCAGTGTGGCAGGGGTCAGATCAGCAGTTCTTCCAGCAAGGTCGCGAACTGCGCCCCATGCATGTCCCGGTCACGACGGCTGCCCTGCACCACAGGCCGGGGCATCGAGAACTTGACCACATGCAGGTCGGGGATGTCAAAGCGACGCAACACCTGCGGCGCGATGCCGAACAGATCGGCGACGGCCCGGTCCGACAGCGCAGGTGCGACGCGGGCATAAGCCTCGGCCGAGCCGCAGAACACATCGACGGTCACCTGAAACGGCCCGGCATTCTTGGCCGCGACCTTGCGCACCAGATCACGCAACATCGGCATGCGCGCCCACCTCGCTGAGGTCCAGACGGAATACCTCCATCGGGGTGTCCAGTCCCATCAGATGATTGAGAGCGAACTCATAAACAGCCCCTCGACTGGTTTGCGCCGGCGAATAGGGGAAGGCAAAAGTGGGCAGCGGTTCGTCCTCGGTCAGGGGCATGTGCAGCAGGAACGGATTGGCCAGCCGCCCGATTTCATCCGCCATGGCCTGATCGCGCGCCGTGATCAGGCAAAGCGCGCCCACTTCCGCAGGCAGGCTTTCGCGGGTTTCCAGCGCGCCCATGGCGGCATTCACCCCGATCAGGCGCAATTCAATGTCGAAATCCCCGGTCGCGAGTCCGATCTGATCGGCCACCCGCGCGGAGAGCACAGTAACCAGCTTGTCAGCCCAAGCCTGGGCATTGGCGACGTAATGCGCCTCGCGCAGGATGGCCAGCAGCATGGTCTGATACCCGACCAGCCGCGCGCCTTCCAGCTTGACTGTATAGGGGCCGGGGACCCATTCGGACCCTTCGACGCGGACGCGCCGCATATCCAATGCCGTATAGCGCGCGGCGCTGACATCCAGATAGCCGCCCGGTTCATACAGGCGAAACGGGTCGCTGTTTTCATACAGCATATGGGCAGATACGGAATGCGGCGTGCAGGCGGCCTCGGGGGCCATGGGTTCCACCTCGAACCCGGTCTGATCGAACGTCACGCGGATCACGCCGGTCCCCGGATGCGTTGAACACAGCGCGCCGCATTCTGCAATCTTCGCGCCATGCCAGCACGCGCCGGGATGCGCGCCCCGTGCCAGCGGCAGCGCGGCGATGATGGCCGTATCCGTGGTGCGTCCGGCGATGATGATATCCGCCCCGGTCTGCAAAGCGGCCTGTATCTGCTCAGCCCCGGCAAGCGCCACGATATGCGCCATCGACTTTATCGCGGCCGCGTCGATTTCGGGGGCGGGCGAAAGCGGGGTGATCCGGCCAGCAGCGAGCTTTGAGATAACACACCCGGTATCCTGCCCCGAATACAGCCGCGCCACACGCAGGGTCTGGCCAAGTTCCTCGGCCAGTTCGCAGGTGATCTGATACATCCAGTCGACAGTCGAGTCCGTCCCGCTGGTTCCCGCTGTCCCAAGGATCAGCGGAACCCCGAGGCGGGCCCGCGCCTGCATCAGGGCGCGCCATTCGGCCTTGCAGACCGCGCGCGAATATTTCGACTGGCCCGTGCCCAGCGAATGCGGGCCGCTATCGGTGGACCCGCCGTCAATCGCAATCGCATCGCAGCCCATGGCGACACCGCGATCCAGCGCAGCTTGCGAGAACCCAAGCCCCAGGACGCCGGACGGCACAAGTATCGTGGTCAATTTGCAATCCTCCATGCGCCCTGCCTATCAGACAATGTCCGTCCTCAGCAAGGTTGACAGGCCAGATCACGCCCTGCAAGACTGCACATCCGCTTGCCGGGTGGCCGTCGCCGCCGGAGGATCACGCAGGCGAATATCGAAAAGAATAACCAACGGGAGGAGACGGACATGAGCTTCAAGGCAACAATGACAGCCTGCGTGACAGCGGCGCTGACACTGGGGGTGGGGTCAATGGCGTCGGCCAGTGACTACCCCAGCGGAACCATCAACTGGGTCATCCCCTTCGGCGCGGGTGGCGGGTCCGACCGGCTGTCGCGCATGTTCGCAGCCGAAGCGGAGCGGCACTTTGGCGGCGCATCGCTTAATGTGGAAAACCACCCCGGCGCGGGCGCCGTTACGGGCTGGATGCATGTTCTGAATCAGCCTGCGGATGGCTACACGGTGTTTAACGCCACGCCCACGCCGATCATCACGCTGCTGAGCGAGGAAGACGCGCCGGTTGACCCGGGCGAGATTGACATTCTGGGCTATCTGGCCGCCTTCGCATCGGTTCTGGTCGTGCGCGAGGATGAGTTTCCCGATTGGGACAGCTTCATCGCCGCCCTGAACGACCGCCCCATCACCATCGGCGGGACGAATGCGCTGCTTCTGGGCGCGGCCAACGCGATCGATCAGGCCGGGGCCGAGGCGATCTATGTGCCTTATGGCAGCACCGGCGAATCCGTCACCGATTTTCTGGGCGGGCATATCGATGTCGCAGCCGTGACGGAATCCACCGCCCTGACCATCGTTCCCGAAAACGGCATCGCGCTGATGAACACCTCCAGTATTCCGCTGCCCGACAGCGTGAATGAGGCCCTTGGCAACCCGCCCATGGTCACGGAACTGGGCTATTCGGGGCTCGCCTTCCCGCGTTGGGTGGGGATGCATCCCGACACGCCCGAAGACATCAAGGCAAAGTTTGCCGAGATGTTTGCGGCGGCGGCAACTGATCCCGAGGTCGGCGCCGTCTTTGAAGCCGCAGGCGAGCCGATCATCTTCCTTGGTCGTGAAGCCGCCGCTGCCGATTACGAGGCGATGGTCAACACCATGCGCAACGCCATCGGCCTGTTGCAGTAACCACGGGCCGGGCGGCGACGGTCGTGTCGTCGCCCCATCGGCCAGTCAATGGGGGCGGACATGAGTAACTGGTGGCGCAGCAATCAGGCAATCGGACTCTATCTGCTGGTGATGATCGGCGCGCTGTTTGCCTATATCTGGTTGCAGCCCTGGGCGCACCGGGTCATGCGTGACGGCTTTCTGCTGGGCATGATGCCGATGATGGGCGTGGGGCTGATGCTGTTATGCGCCGCCGCGATGCTGGTCGACCCGTTGCGGCGCGAAATGCCGGAGACCCTGGCTGACGCGCGTATCAGCGATGCGTGGTTGCCGCTGGTGATGCTGGCGGGAATTGCGCTGTGCTTCTGGGCCATGTCGCGGCTGGGCTTTGTGCTGGCCGCGCCGCCCTTCCTTCTGGCCTTCATGCTGTGGTTCGGGCTGCGGCCTGTCCGTCTGGCGGTCATCCTCGCTGTTGTCGTCCCTGCTGTCGTCTATGCCTTCTTCACCACGCTGGGGGTGCGCCTGCCGCGCGGCATTCTGGCGGGCTTCCTCTGACCCCTAACACGAGGCTTTGGCGATGCAGATAGACGCCTTCCACGATGCACTCGCGCTGGTCTTTACTTTCAAGACGCTGTTCTGGCTGGTGATCGGTGTCTTTCTGGGCGTGGGTCTGGGGGCCATTCCGGGGCTGACCGCGTCGACCGGCATCGCGCTGATGCTGCCGCTCAGTTTCACGCTGGATATCACCGGCGCACTGGGCCTCTTGATCGGGCTTTACAAGGGGGCGGTGTTTGGCGGGTCTATTTCGGCCATCAGTTTCGCCACTCCCGGCGCGCCCGACAGCGCGGCCACAGTCTATGACGGCTACAAGCTGACCAAGCAGGGCAAGGGGCGCAAGGCGATCCTGACGGCGCTTTATTCCTCGGTCACGGCGGATACGGCCAGCGATATCGTCGTGATCCTCGTTGCGCCCTCCATCGCGCTGATGGCGCTGCAATTCGGCCCGACGGAACGGCTGTGGCTGATGGTGGTGGCGATCACGCTTCTGGGCACGCTGTCGGGCCGTCATCTGGCCAAGGGAATGCTCAGCGCCGGGATCGGGCTGTTTCTGGGTACGATCGGGGCGGATCCGGTCAGCAATGTCGCGCGCAACACTTTCGGGCAAAGCTGGCTGCGCGACGGCATTCACCTTGTACCGCTGGTGATCGGTATTTTCGCCATGAGCCAGATGCTGGATCAGGGACTGGAATTGCTGCGCAAGTCCCGCACCGGCAAGAAGGTCGAACAATCCGCCAAGGATCTGTTCGGCGCGAAATCCGAAGGGCTGAGTTTCCGCGAATACCTGTCGTGCTGGCGTGAAATGGGCATTGGTATCGGGGTCGGCACCTTTGTCGGCGCGTTGCCGGGGCTGGGGGCGACGGTTGCGTCCTTCATGTCCTACGGAATCGCCAAGCAGGCTTTCCCGGAAAAGAAGATCGGCGAAGGGTCGATCCATGGGATCGCCGCGGCCGAGGCGGGCAATAACGCCACGGTCGGCCCGACGCTTGTGCCCCTTCTCGCCTTCGGTATCCCCGGCAGCGCCACCGCCGCGCTGATCGGCGCGGCGCTGATCCTGCAAGGCATCACCCCCTCGCCGCGCATGTTCTCGCTGCATGCGGATGTGATCTATGCGCTGTTCATCATCCTGATCCTCGGGAATATCGCCAATCTGGGGATAGGGCGGGCGTTTTCGTTTCTCTATGCGCGGCTGGGGCAGGTTCCGGGCGAGGTTCTGGTTCCCATCATCATGATCATGGCCGTGATCGGGGCCTTTGCCGCGCGCGGCGATCCCTCGGATGTGTATATGATGCTGGGACTGGGCTTTGTCGGTTTTCTGATGCGCCGGGTCGGCATCCCTGAAGCGCCCCTGGTCATCACCTTCCTGATCGCGCCGCTGCTGGAGGAAAACCTGCGCCGCGCGCTTCTGATAAATCGTGGCGACTGGGGGGGCGCGCTGTTCGGCTCTGCGCTCGGGATCGGGCTTGCGGGCTTTGCGGTGCTGGTCCTGTTGGTAACATTCAAGATGAATGTCGGTAGCAAACTGGCACGGATCGGCCATGCCGAGGACAAGAAGGACGGCTGAACCGGCAGGCAGGGGGCTTGGCGCAGTGATCAGATGCTGACGGCAGCGCGCGCGCGGGCACTGGGGATCAGCGCGGCAGGGGTTGCGGTTTTCTGGGCACTGGGCCTGCCGCTGCCGTTCCTGCTGGGTCCGCTGACGGCCTGCCTGCTGGCCGCACTGGCGGGCGCGCGCATGCAGGACATGGGCGCACTCGGCGTGGGTATGCGCGCGATCCTTGGGGTGGCGGTGGGGGCGTCGATCACGCCCGACCTCCTGGGCCGGCTGCCCGAAATGGCGCTGTCGGTTGCGCTGGTGCCGCTGTTCGTGGTCCTGATCGGGGCGCTGGGCTATCCGTTCTTCCGGCGCTATTGCGGCTATGACCCGGCGACGGCCTATTACTGCGCCATGCCCGGCGGATTTCAGGACATGGTGCTGTTCGGGCAGGAAGCAGGGGGCAATGTGCGCACCCTCGCGCTGGTCCATGCCACGCGGGTCGCGATCATCGTGTCGCTTGCGCCTTTCCTGATCACCGGCATCTGGGGCGTGCCGCTGACCAATGCGCCCGGCTCACCTGCCGCCGGAATGGCGCTGGACCAGTTGGCACTCTTGGTCTTTGCCGCACTGGTGGGTTGGGCGATTGCGCGGCGGATCAGGCTGTTTGGCGCGGCCATCCTCGGACCGCTGATCCTCGCCGCCATCCTGTCCATGACCGGCCTTCTGACCACGCGCCCCCCGGCCGAGGCGATCATTGCCGCGCAGTTCTTCATCGGCCTTGGCATCGGCGCGAAATATGTCGGGGTCACGGTGCTGGAACTGCGCCGCGATATTCTGGCCGGGGCGAAGTTCATGGTTGTCCTTGCCGTCATTACCCTGATCTTCGCCGAAGGCATAGCACTGGCCGGGCTTGCCCCGTCACTGGAGGCTTTTCTGGCCTTTGCCCCCGGCGGTCAGGCCGAAATGGTGGTTCTGACGCTTGTTGCCGGGGCTGATCTGGCCTTCGTCATCACCCATCATCTGGCGCGGATCATTCTGGTGATCCTTGGCGCGCCGATAATTGCCCGCCTGATGCGCAACCAGTCAAAGCCGGACAAATGACGTTGCAGCGCATGCCCCTGTCTGCCCCGGTCGCGGCCACAGGGATACGCAAGCGGTCGGGGTCAGGCCTCGTCGAGATCGATCCGGTCGGCGATGTCCGGGGCGATCAGCCCTGCATGCACCACCAGCAGGACAATCTTTGCATCCAGTGAATCGCCTTCCTCCAGCGCGGTCTCCACCAGTTTGTCGATGTGACATGCAGCGTCCGCGTCGTTGCTGGCCGCGAACCCGTCATGCCCGAGCATGCAATAGCTCAGCACTTGCGCGGCCTGCGTGACAGCAGTCTCCTGCGTAGTGCCACCGGCCAGTCGCTTGCAAAGCTGGATCAGCGTCAGCTTGACGGGTTCTGGCACAAGAAGCGGATGCACCCCTGCGGCGCGGAGGGCATCGTCAAGGGCCCGCATCGCGGTCGAGCGGCCCAACATGTCGAACAGTCGAAACATGCGGACACGCTATCAGGTTTCGGGACCGGGTTC
>SLQN01000138.1 GCA_007131465.1 Paracoccaceae bacterium | reverse complement strand
GCTTCAGCGCGCCCGAGGCCTCGACGACGGCGTCGTGGGCGGAGAGCGCCTCGAACTTGTTGTCGGCGGTCCGGAAGGGGCGGCCGGTGAGCTCTGCCATCACCTCGGCGAAATAGCGTGGCCGTGAATGGATGAAAGGCAGCGCCACGGCCAGCCCGGCATACACATTGGTTTCCTGAACGGCGATCCAGCAGAAATCGTCCAGTCTGGGCAGGCCGCAATGTTCAACGATCCAGTTCAGATTCTGAAAGTCGGTCGCAGCGTGATCAACATCATGCACATCGAACGCATCTTTCGACAGCGGGATAATCGTCGGGCCTTTATGGACATGAACATTGCGGATACCAAGTTTGTCACATAGCTCGAAGCACTTGTATGCCGATGGGTCCGTAAGTTTCCAACCTTTCGAATCCCCGTTCCATTCCGCAGTGTAAAGCTTCACACCCTTGATATCGAACGTTTCTTTCATGTAGTGGATGTATTCCAGCGCGAGTTCACCATCGCGCGGATCAAAGGCACCGTTCACGATGAAACGACCGGGATTCATGGATGCCATCTGCGAAGATCGCTCGATGCTGCTGAAGCCTTCCTTGTAGAAATCGCGAAGATAGGTCGACTGGATGATTGCCATGTCATCGGGGCCGTCGACAAACAAATCCCGATAGATGTCATCAACGCTGTATTTCTCGAATTTGGATTTCTCCCAAAGCTGTTCCTTCGGGCTCAGCGCCGTATGGTAGGCGTAGAAGCAGTCGATGAACTGTTTGCCGTGGACATTGCGCTGGTTCTCGGGGCTGCCGTCCCAGAAGTGGGTATGGCCATCCAGAATGAAGATTTCCTTGCCGTCTGGTGTCGTGTACATAGGTTTCCTCCCTTTGGAAATTTGCGTGTTCGAAGGCATCGGCGGCGCTTGCGCCGCGGTGGCGACCATTTGTTTATGATCGCCCGCCGATGCTGTGTTGGCACTTGCGCGATCAAGCGCTGACCTGGAGGCGCAGCGATGGCGAAAGCTCGCGCCTTCGCCGAAGCGCCTGTCAGGTGTATTCCATCATCTCGTCCATGTTGCCGAACAAGACGACCGTGTTGTCATCGACGCGAACCATCCGCCCGTAATGGGTGGAGGTGTTGACCTCGAAAGTCTCGGCGGTCATTTCACGGCCTAGAAATTCGCTGATCTCGTCCATCTTGAAGATCAGCTTGCCTTCGCCATCGATGCGGATCAGCGCGGGATTGTAAGTCACCGTCACTTTCGGATCCTGATCCATGAATTCGGCGATGGAGCGGGCCTCGACCGAGTCGCTCATCGTGACCCCGCATTGATGCGAGATCGTCTGCTCGAAGGTCAGATCTTTCATCCCCTTGAAGATGTTACTCTTCTTGCTGTCGCGTGCTGCTGTTGACATGGTGTGTTCTCCTCTTAACGGCTCAAGCCGATTTCACTCAGGATCCGCGTCAGCCGCTCTTTCGAGACCTCCTGCACATCCGTGAACGCTACGGGTTTGGAATGGGGCTGCGACCAGATAGGTTGCAGCGCGGTCGCAGCCTTTTCGGCAAGATCGCCATGCTTCTTCACCCAGGTGGTGAAAAGAGCGTGGTTATGAGGCCCATGTTCCTCGTCATTCGCCAGCATATACGCGAGATCGATCGTGTTCGCGAGATTGCGTTCATAATCCGCCTCTGCGGCAGAGATGACCGGCGGTGTGACAAAATCATTGTTGGCCGCCGCGGCTTGCATCAGGAAACCGGAACGGAACAGTTCTCCCACAAGCGGTTCAAACACCAGATTGATGGCGAAGTATTGCTCCAGATAGTCTTCGGTGCCCATGATCGTTTCGATGGCTTCACGCGTGGGCTGCCAGATTGGGTCTTCCAGCCAGGCAGTCTTGCCCGCCGTGTCGTCCCAGCCGTCGATATCCATGCCGATTTCAGCCAGATACAGCGTGATGTCCTGTGCAAGTCGAAGCTTGTAGGAAGAATTGGTCAGGGTGGCGTTGTTGATCATCTGCGTGTAGCCGTAGCGCTGCGCCTGCATGAGCGACGTGCCCAGCCCGAATTCCGCATGTTTCCAAGCCCCCAAATGGACCTGCAGAATGCGCAACCACGCCTTGTCGAACACCATATGTGCGCCAGCCTTGCGGGCGTTGCCTATGACCGACTGCACCATCGTCTCGATCTTGGACTGGCGCTGGTAATGGGTACGTTCCCATTCCTGATCAGGCGCACGGAAGGCATGCCAGTTCGAACTGCGCGCCTTTGTGTTCTCCTTTACATAGGCCCCCTTGCCGTCATTGAAGCTGATTATCCAGTCCTGAATCAGATAGCGCTCCGGATCGGGTTGCACGTCAACCGTCATATCTTCGTAATGCGTGGCGCGCTTGCCTTTCGGTTGATAATAATTGTAGCGACGGCTGGTCGAGCCGACGAAGGTTGCGGCACCTGCGGCGCCGGAGCCGACCGAACTTGAAGTGGCGACCATGGTTTCTCTCTCCCTTGTAGGTGGTGTTCACTGAACGAGCGATCAGACCTGTCTTAGTGGCCTGATGAACCGGACGTGACAGTGAACTTGTCGAAAAAGATGCGATCCGTGTCGTAGTCGAGCATGAACAGCGCTGGTGACAGCGCATCGATCATCGGGGGGGGGCCGCAGGCATAAACATCGCCGTCACCAGCGATCCCCAGTTCCTTGACGCGGCGTGACACAGCGTCATGCACAAATCCGCGTTCGCCCTGCCAGCCGCTGTCGTCGGGCTCGTGCGAGAGTACCGGGATAAACTGCACACCAGGGTTGGCATCGGTGATTGCGGCGATCTGGTCCAGATGGAACAGGTCGGTCTGGCTGCGTGCGCCGTAGAAGAAGTGAACGGGCCGATCCTCGCCGCACTCCAGATGGTCATGCAGGATGGACCAGACCGGCGACATGCCCGACCCAGCCCCGACCAGCAGCACCGGCCCTTTGCGATCCTCGCGCCGGAAACACATCCCGAACGGCCCGCTTACTCTGACTTCGGCTCCTTTCCGGATTCCTCCGGTGTCGAGTTCGTTGGAGAATCTTCCGTCAGGGTATTTCTTGATGATGAACGACAGTTTTTGGGTTTCGCTCGGCGGATTTGCCATGGAGAACGACCGCGTAATCGTCTCCCCTTCTTGCGTGGTGACTGTGATATCGACATACTGGCCCGCCCAGAATTTCAGCGGTGCGTCGAGTTCGATCTGCACGCCGCGAATGTCATGCGTCAGCTTCTGGAAATCTGAAATGCGGCCCTGAAATTCCTTGACCGGGATCGATTTCGACAGCAGTTCTTCGTCAAAGTTCAATAGTTCGATCGTCAAATCCTCGAAAGCCTTGGTGCGGCACATGAGGATCTGCCCCTGGTCGCGATCACCGTCGCTCAGCGCAAAGGTCGAATACCGCGTCATCTCGGTTTCGCCGTCCAACACCACGCATTTGCAGGCTGCGCATTGCCCTTCCTTGCAGCCGTGTGGCAACGCGATTCCCTGGCGGAATGCGGCGTCAAGGATGTATTCGTCCTCGTTCACCTCGAATTCAACACCCACGGGTTCAAGCGTTACTTTGTATACCTCTGTCATTCTGTCCGGCCTCCCATGCCGTCAGTCAGGCAACTTGCGTTGCCGGTCGTACTTGAATTCTGGGGTGCGGGGGCCGGAACCGGCCCCCGCAAGAGAGCATCAGTTGCAGGGGTTGATGGTGAAGCCTGCCTGATATTCCTTAATGTGCTTTTCGCGGGCCTCAGGGGCCATGTCGCGCAGCATCTTCAGTGGCGACATCAGGGTGTGTCCACGCACATGATCGAGCGTCCACATATCCTTGTCGTCGAAACGCAGGTGCGGCTGTGGCACCAGCGTCTTGCCATCTTCGCGAACGAAGTTCAGGTCCTTGATCGCATCGGCCAGATCCCAGCCGTGATACAGGGTTTCCCATTCACGCTTGCCCGAGAAGCGGCCCATTGCGGGCGTCGGACGCCCCTGATACTCGCCTGCGAACGCCTCGACGGCGGTCCAGCGGTCCAGTTCATGCGCGAATGTGTGCAGTTTTCCGTCGATTTCATCCACGACCATATCTTCGCGGATAAGGCAGGGCACAAGGCACGACCAGCAGCGATGCGGATAGACGTAGCCCACGTCCTGATTGAAGGTGACAACAGTCTGCCCCGGCTTCGACAGCTTGGCATACCACTTCCAGAAGTCACCAAATTCCGCATACCAACCCGGATACTTGTGCTCGAACCACTCGAAATCCTTGTCAGTCTGGGCTTCAATACGCCAGAAGTTGACAGGCCAGCCGACCGCGAAGAACTGCGCAACCTTATGCACATAATGCTTCTTGGTGATGCGGTCCCAGGCTTCCTGCACATCGTCATGATGCACTTTCACGCCATATTTCTCGAGCGGCAGCATATAGGTGCGGTAGTAATCCTCGAAGATCCAGCGATGCCACATTTCCGCGTAGGATTCCTTGTCCTTGTCGCGGTTGGTGGTGCCGTATTCGATGAACGTGCCGATTGCTGCGTCGACGATGGCGTGGTTCTGCCAGAACGAATAGCGCAGGTCACGCTCAAGCAGCAGGTGGTTTTCCGGCTCTTTCAGCGCGGCCATCAGCATCGAATGGCCATTGCCAACATGGCGGCTTTCATCCGACTGCACCGACAGGAACACGGTCGGCAGCGCATAGTCGCCATTACGCGCAGCTTCGGACGGCATTGCGACGAACAATGTGTTGGTGAACGCCGTTTCAGCCACAACGGTCAGATACATGCAGGCGGCGGTCATGGTGTCGCCGGTGATGAACCCTTCGCCAAACTGACGACCGATCGTCGTAGCATAGCACTTGCCGAAGGCTTCTTCGGTAATGTCGAAGCCTGCCGGGTCGATATAGTTTTCCATATACCACTTCTTCAGGTTCATCTGAATTGTGGAGTGGCGGAACTCATCGACCATCTGCATGGTAAAGCCAGTGCGCAGATCCTCGCCGGGGGCAAGACGGGCGACCATTGCCATGGACCGTGCAGCCGAAATTTCCGGGAAGGGGATGATCGCCAGAAACAGCTTCATCCATTCGACCCAGCGCGGCTCCACATTGCGGAACATGTCGCCGCGCAGCGCGGCATCCAGTGCACCATAGACGCGGTTGTCCTTTTCTTCCTGCATGGGGAAGTAGGACCGCAGCACCTGCTTCATGGGGTCGCGCGGTGCCTTGGTGATCTTGTAGTCGGTTGGGTATGTCGCAGCTTCCTGGACATAGGTGGGGTTCCAGCCCAGATCCGATATCTTCTTGGTCGCTTCTCCGACCGAGATCCCGCGCTGGGCGGTGATCTTGTTGAGGGTCAGTGTCGTCATGCCATGGCTCTCCTAATGTTGGACGGTACGCGTGCTTGCACTGCACCGTTGGCGAACAAGTCGCCGGGCTTTCATGCAGTTCCGGTTGGAACTGTCAGTCCGAGGTCACGGCAAAGGTTCGGGGAAACGGCGACCGGAAAACCATGTGCGACCTGCTGTCTTGTTCAGATCACACCGGCGGTAGCGTATGTCTCCCTGCCCTTCGTTCTTGCGCACTGTCCGGATTGGAGCGGTGCATGTTCTGCTTAGGATACATGCAGAATGGTGGCCAAGGCGGCGCTCCGGTCGCAAAAAATCTGAGATGGAGTGTGGTAAAGTCATTTATCGATCTGATATCTAACAGTTTTTATTTTGCTATTTTTTTGCGCTTATTTCACCCACCCTATTTCGTCCGATCTTGGTGGTGATGCATTACTTTACAATTGTTAACCCCCGCAGACAGCAAGGTGTAAGATATGTAACATCGCGCGGGCACCACGTTACACTGCGACTGATTCGGCATGCCGCGAGCTATGCCGCGATGCGGCACGATGCCGCAGGCTTGCAAGCTGTTAAATCCCGAAACGATTGTAACTAAGCGGCGCAACAGAGCGTTACAAATGCAACGCCTGAGTAAGATTCTGTCATTTTTTTCAATATCATAGTCATGATTTTTGCTTCTTGGAATTCACTCTCGGTGATACGCTGCGCATTGGTCAAGACGATGACCACTCGGCCATCCAGAAGGAGCGCCCATGTCAAACCCGCTTTCAAACCAGAACACAGGTTCACGCAATACAGCAGAACAGATCGTCTCGCGTGCACCGGAGGATCTGGTATTCAGCATGCGGTTTCTGGGTCAGAGCCAGGAAATGCTGCACAATCATTTTCGCAGCTTTCTCGAAGCGCGCCTGTCTGCTGCAGGTATCACATCCGACACGCATCCGATGATGAATTACTTCATCGACAGCCATGCGCTGGAACTGCGCGAGTTTGTCGTCACTGGCGTTGCGCTTGCGCGTCAGTTTCGACTGGGCGAGATCGAGACCTTGACCGGCGATGTGGAAACCCAGATGCGGGTGGATATCTGGGATGCGCTTTCCAGCCATATAGAAATGGCCGAAACGCGCTTTGCTGAAGATATGAACCGGATCATCCGCCTGCTGGATGAAAACGAGGCGCAGATGCCCCGCAAGCCATCATGACACGCTTAGTGCATAATATCATCAGGGCTGGCATTCGGCAGGTGCGACCAGATAGCAGCCAGATCTTCGCGCATTGTCCGGTGCGATTGCGCAAGGATCGTATCGCGGCTTTCCGGGGTCAGCGCATCCAGTTCGGCGTGAACGGCGCTGCCGTGTTCCGGTGCCGGGTCCGCTGCAGCTTTCAAGGCCGCCGCGCGCAAGGGATGGTCCTGCCCGAGATGTTCGGTCGCCGCGGCTGCGACTGCATCCATGAATCGGGTGTGGGGATCGCGCATTGCGTTGGCCTCCATACAAACCAGAACGAGGAGGACTTCATGACAGAGGACACCCGCACGACGCAAGACCTGGTTCAGGAACAGCTTCGGATCACGTCGGACCTCTCGGTGCTCAATGGCGAACACCATAGGCTGCTGCAACAACTCGGCGCAGCCTCCATCACACAGCAGATGATCGAGGATGACAGTGCAGCGACGACACTGGAAGCACTGAGATTAGCGCAAACTGATGTGGATGCCGCGCGCGCAGCCAGCGAGGCCTGCGAAGAGCGGATCGCCGCGCTCGAAAAGCGGCTGGACGCTGTCATCCATGAACTCTTGGCACGGCCCTGAAGGAAAAAATCCATGTCTGATACTGTAGACCCCCCCGCGACTGTGCAATCACCGCTGTATGATCTGATGGCCCGCAACTGGAAACTTGATGCGGCGGTCCATTCCGCTTGTATCGATACAAGCTGTCGGACTGTCGCCTTTGCTCTGACAGACGGGCGTGTTGCGCTTGCCCCAGTCGATGACCCCGATTCTGCCATTGATCGCATGCGGGTCGAAGGCGACACAGGGCGCGCACTGATTCGGGCGCGCACCAAGCCCTTCGCCGATCTGGTGGTGACGAAACCGCTGGCAGATAGCCCTGTCATGCTGGCCCCTTCGGCCCGGACGGGGTTCGTCGCGGGCAGTGCAGAAGGCCGCTTGACCCATGTCACCCCACGCGGTCAGACGGTCAAGATCATGCTGCCGGCCGCGCCTCTGAGTGCGATCGCGACAAATGGAACCGGCGATCTGGCGCTGGCGCGCCCTGATATGGTCGAGGTGCATGACGAGAATACACTGGAGCGTCAGGTTGCCATCCTGACCAGCAGCAGTGCCACAGGACTTGCCTTCGCGCGCGATGGCAAGCGCCTTGCCGTGATGCAGGACGGGAACTTGATCTTGTGGCAGGCAGGAGAGCGGTCGATGACCTTTCGGACCGATGGCGATGGCGGTGTCACCTTTTCTGCGGATGGCAACTGGCTGGCGGGGTCCGGTCCCGACAACGCGCTCTGGCTGCTGCGGCAGTGCGATGGTGAGCAGGCGCGCATTGGAAATTTCCGTGCCCGTCCCGCATCGGTCGCCTTCGGGCCGAACAGCAATATGATCCATGCCGCCGGGGCGTTTCGCATCGCGGGCTGGTCTTTGCAGACGCCGCCGTTTGAAGACCCCGCTACCGGCGCGTTGCGCACGGGCAAGCCCGGAATGGTGCTGATCGAGCGCGTTGCCACGCATCCCAAGCGCGATCTGGTTGCCTGCGGCATGGCAGATGGTGCAGTTACCGTCGCGCAACCGGGCCATCCTGAAGAAATGATGCTGCGCCAAGCAGATGGAAGCGCGATCACGGCACTGCACTGGGGGGTCAGTGGCACGCTCATGGTGATCGCGACTGATGCCGGCGACGCGGCCCTGCTGACGCTGCCCCCACAGTTGTTCAAATAAGCAAAAGGAGAAAAACCATGTCTACCATTGAGCATGACAGCACTGGCCTGAGCGAAGATGACCTGAACAAGGACGAATTCTTTCGCAGGGTCGCCGAGATCGCGGACGAGATGTGCGCTGCGCATGGCAAGGAATTTGCCATGGGAACACTTGTGCTGGCGGCGCGCTGGGTTGCCAGTGACCGAACTACAGCAGGTCAGCAGACCCGGCAATGAGGGGGGCCGGCGGGAGGGCGGCAGCTTCGCTGTCGGCCAATGACGCAGTCCATCGCATCTGGTCCAGAACGATGGCGGTCGAATTGGCAGCAAAGGCCATCATGCGGCTGTCATCTGCGCTTGCGTCGCCCAATTTGGCCCTGGCAATCGACGCCAGATCCTCAGACAGCCCAACATCCACAAGATGCGCCCAGGCGCAAAGCTCATGCAACCGGTGAGTCACGAAATCAAGGCAATCCCGTGCCACGGGATCCGCGGGCCAGGCGAGCACGGGTCGCGGCCCGCGGCTACCCAGAGGCGAACTGTGCACAGCGGTTCCAAGCAGTGTCAGAACCTCGCGACGCCATCGTCCGTAATCGCTTTGCTCCGAATGATCGAGCCCGATGCTATACAGCTTTTCGGCAACCATGCGGAACGCCCGCCCGCCCGCGATGTGCCGCCGCCAGAACGAGTTGGCGTCTTCCGGCGTGGCGCAGGCGATAAACTGGCGGGCCAGTCGGGGGCGCAACAGCAGAGCCAATGTCATGTCGACATCTTCGGATACCGAGCGCGACAGTTGCAGGGCAGGGGTCGACAACCCCGACAGCCCCAGCATTCGAAGGGCCGCCACAGTGTCAACCAATCGCGCCGACATCATCTCGAGCGCCAGCAACTGCTCGGAGGTCAGATTGAGCCCTGCCAGGCTGGCACCGTGACGGGCCGCGCTGTTCAGGGCCAGAACCCAGATGAGCGCCTGATCCAGACAACACAGTCGGTCATGCGCCCGGCTGTCGAATGTCGGCGCGGTCAGGGGACAACTTTGCTCCAGTGGCTGGACACCGGGCAAGGCGCGCATGCAACTCGACCAGATCTTGTCCAGATCATGCCCGCGTGCCGACCACATCTGCCGCAGCCGCGCTGCCAGTTGCGGCGACATGTTCTGATAATATCGTTCCGGACTGGAAAACGGGTCAGGGCTGGTTGGCGGCATCGCGGGCTCCGATGGGCGGGCAGTGCAGGATTGGACGCGGCGGTTAATC
>SLQN01000540.1 GCA_007131465.1 Paracoccaceae bacterium | reverse complement strand
GTAGAGCGCGGACCCTGAAAGGTCAATTTCAGGCGTTTTCAATAAAACAGGCCAGCGTGTCGGCCACCTGCTCGGGCGTCTGGTCGCGGCGGATCACATCAACAAAGCCATGTCCGGGCAGCAGGAAATAGCTGAAGGTGGAATGGTCGATCAGGAAGTAGTCATCCTCGGCCTCCTGCGCCGCGAAATAGACCCGGTAGGCCCGCGCGGCATCGCGGACCTGGTCTTCGGTGCCGGTCAGCCCGATCATGTCGGGATGCATGAAGCGCACGAACTCGGCCAGCACCTCTGGCGTGTCGCGCTGATGATCGACAGAAACAAATACCGGCGTCACGGCATGGCCGCGCTCGGTCAGCAGATCGACGGCCTGCGCATTGCGCGCCGTGTCAAGCGGACAGACATCGGGGCAGAACGTGAAGCCGAAATACAACAGCACCGGGCGGTCGGCGAAATCGGCATCGGTCACCGTCCGGCCCGTGTGATCGACCAGTTCGAACGGCCCGCCGATGGCCCCGGACCCGCCGGTAATCGCCGTCGCGCGACATTGCGCCATATCGGTCTGGCCCTGCCCCATGAACACCATGAACCCCAGCCCACCAAGCAGCGCTGCGATCAGCCCGATGGCCAGAAAGGAATACAGTCTTAGCATGATTCTTCACCCTGTTCGGCCCGCAGCCTTGATGACCCATTCGCCGCGCCCTAACAATCCTGCATGGCGCGACTGTGACAACACGCCCCAAACCCCGGATCGGATCTTCCCATGACCAGCCCTGCCTTCGGCGAAATCTCTCAGGAACATCGCGGCGACTGGGTGCGTCTGCGCACGATGACCTATGTGCGGATGCTCGCGCTGACCGGGCAGGCGGTTGCGCTGCTGGTGGCGCATTTCTATCTGGGCCTGCGCTTCGATGTGGTGCTGGTCTGGCTGGTTATGGGCGCGGCAGCGCTGTCGATCCTCATGTCGTTGTTTCTGTTTCCGCAGACCCGCCGCCTGAGTGAAAGCGAAGCGCTGCTGACCTTCGTATTCGATATATTGCAGTTGGTCTGCCTGCTCTATCTGACTGGCGGAGTGACCAACCCGTTCAGCCTGCTGATCCTTGCACCCGTGGCCGTGGCCGCGATGGCGCTGAGCCCGCGCTCCAGCCTTGTGCTGGCAGTCATTGCGGTCGCGCTGGTCAGCGTGATCGGCGTGACCTACCAGCCACTGCGCTTTGCCGATGGCACAGTGCTGGTCACAGCCCCGATCCTGACCTTCGGGTTCTGGGCGGCCATCGTCATCGGAATTGTGTTCCAGACATTTTATGCACAGCGCGTTGCGATGGAAGCGGCCTCGATGGCCGATGCGCTGCTGGCCGCGCAGATGGCGCTGTCGCGCGAACAGAAACTGACCGATCTGGGCGGGGTGGTCGCGGCCACGGCGCATGAACTCGGCACACCGCTGGCGACGATCAAGCTCATTGCCTCGGAACTCCGGACCGAGCTGCGCGACCGGCCCGATCTGGCCGAGGATGCGCGCACCCTGTGCGAACAGGCCGACCGCTGCCGCGATATCCTGCGGTCGATGGGGCGCGCGGGCAAGGATGACACCCTTCTGCGCCGCGCGCCGCTGGAGGCCGTGCTGCAAGAAGCGGCGGAACCGCATCTGGGCCGCGGCAAGCAGGTCCATTTCCAGCTTGCACCGGGGCCGGGCGGGACGGACGACCACCCCCTGATCCTGCGCCGCCCCGAGATCATCCACGGATTGCGCAACCTGATCCAGAATGCGGTCGATTTCGCCCTCTCCGAGGTCTGGGTAGAGGCCGACTGGACCAACCAGCGCCTGCGAATCCGTATCAGCGATGACGGACAGGGCTTTCCGCCCCAGATCATCGGCTATCTGGGAGAGCCGTTCCTGCGCCGCCGCCCGCCCGAGCGCGCCGGGCAGCGGCCCGGATATGAGGGCATGGGCCTGGGCCTGTTCATCGCCAAGACCCTGCTGGAACGCAGCGGCGCGACGGTCCGGTTCGCCAATCAGGATGCGCGATCCGACACACGGGCCGTTAAACCGCTCTTGTCTGGCGCGATGATCACGCTTGACTGGCCACTTAACCGCATTCTGGCCGACAGGGACGCACCGCTGGGCCCCAATCAGCCGCTTTTGCCCTGATGCGTTGCGCTGTTTAAACCGTGCATGGACAAATGCGCGGATTTTGCTAGGCTGTGTACCGTATCACAGAAGGGATTACCCGCATGCCACTACCCCTTGCCCCGATCGCCGCTGTCGCGGCCAAATACGGTGCGGTTGCACTGGCGGGTTATGCGCTTGTCCGGCAGGTGCAGCAGGCCGGACGGCTGGACCAGCGCAGCGAAGACGCGCTGGACGAACTGGACGAAGGCATCAGCCTGCACCGCCCCCGAGACCGCGAACAGGTCAATGGCGCGGCGCGCTTCCGGCGCGTCATACGGCTGGGCACAGATGGACCGGGGATCGAGATTGACGCCAGTGCGCTGGGGCGACTGAAGATGCGCCGTGTATGAGCGCGCTGACGCTTTATCACAGTGCGACATCCCCCTATGTGCGCAAGGTCATGGTGCTGGCGCATGAAGCCGGGATCGTGGACCAGATCACGCTTGTCACAGGATCGGGCACGCCGCTGGATGCAGGTACGGCCCCGCTATCGGCCAATCCGCTGGGCAAGGTTCCGACACTGGCGCGCGCCGATGGGGCCGCACTTTATGACAGCCGGGTGATCTGCGCCTATCTCGATGACCGCGCCAAGGCCGGGTTTTACCCCGCAGGCGCGCGGCGCTGGGACGCGCTGACGCTGGAAGCCACAGCGGATGGGATGCTCGATGCCGCGCTGCTGATGGTCTACGAGGCGCGCCTGCGCCCCGAAGAGATCCGCTTTGCGCCGTTCGTGGAAGGGCAGTGGCTCAAGATCGCGCGCAGCCTTGATGTCCTGGAGGCGCGCTGGATCGCGTATCTGGCCGGGCCTGCCTGTATCGGCCAGATCGCTTTGGGCTGTGCGCTGGGTTATCTGGACTTTCGCCATGGCGCGCGCGACTGGCGCGCCACATGCCCGGCGCTGGACGCCTGGGCGGCGCGTTTTTCCGAGCGCGACAGCATGCGCCTGACGGCCCCGCCAGAGGGCTAGGCGCGGGTCGCGCCGCGGCGCGCCGGGACTGTATCGCTCTTGGCTGGCTGCGCTTGAGGGTGAGCCCGTCACGCGCGGCGCGGTGCAAGGTGGGATTCGACACACCACATACGGCTCCGGCCCCTGAAACTGCGCGGAAATTCCGCCTGCCTGCGACACCTTTACCCGGATTCGCGGCTAGACGGGATAGGGTTTCCTCGCTAAATACCCAAGATGAGAGGACACAGTATTGCTGTGGCCATCACTCTTGCAGCCTGTTACCCAATGAAAAGGGAGAATGCTCGTGTCCCACGCTGATGACAACGACAGCACCCGTAGGGATTTCATCTATTACGCCACAGCCGGCGCGGGTGTGGTCACAGCCGGGGCCGCAGTCTGGCCGCTGGTCAACCAGATGAACCCGTCGGCCGATGTTCAGGCGCTTTCATCGATCTTCGTCGATGTCGGCGGACTGGAAGAGGGCGGCCAGTTGACCGTGAATTTCCTGGGCAAGCCGGTCTTCATCCGTCGCCGCACGCCAGAGGAAATCGAGGCCGGGCGCGCCGTGGAACTGTCGGACCTGAATATTGACCGCCAGTCGCGCAACCCCAACAGGCCGGGCACGGATGCACTGGACGCGAACCGCACCATGGACGACGCCGGCGAATGGCTGGTCATGACCGGAGTGTGCACGCATCTTGGCTGTGTGCCGCTGGGCAATGGCGCGGGCGATTTCGGCGGCTGGTTCTGCCCCTGCCACGGGTCGCATTATGACACCGCAGGTCGTATCCGCCGCGGGCCAGCGCCCGAAAACATGCATATTCCGGTCGCGAGCTTCGTCGACGACACGACCATTCAGCTCGGCTAAGGGAGACACGTCTTATGTCAGGCATTCCACACGACCATTACGAGCCCAAGACAAACGCCGAGAAGTATGTGCACCGTCGGCTGCCCATCATCGGGCTGATCTATGACACCATCATGATCCCCACCCCCAAGAACCTCAACTGGATGTGGATCTGGGGCATTGTGCTGATGGTCTGCCTTGTGTTGCAGATCGTGACCGGCATCGTTCTGGCCATGCATTACACGCCGCATGTCGACCACGCCTTTGCCAGCGTCGAACATATCATGCGCAACGTGAATGGCGGGCACATGCTGCGCTATCTGCACCAGAACGGCTCCATGCTGTTCTTCTTCGCGGTCTATCTGCACATGTTCCGGTCGATGTATTACGGCAGCTACAAGGCCCCGCGCGAGATTACATGGATCATCGGCATGCTGATCTACCTGGCGATGATGGCCACGGCCTTCATGGGTTATGTGCTGCCCTGGGGCCAGATGTCTTTCTGGGGGGCGACTGTGATCACCGGCCTCTTCGGCGCGATCCCCGGCATCGGCGAGACCCTGCAACTGTGGCTGCTGGGCGGGCCCGCGGTGGATAACGCTGCACTTAACCGCTTCTTTTCGCTGCATTACCTGCTGCCGTTCGTGATTCTTGGTCTGGTCATCGTCCATGTCTGGGCTTTCCACACAACCGGGAACAACAACCCCACAGGAGTTGAGGTGCGCCGCGGGTCCAAGGAAGAGGCGCAGAAGGACACCCTGCCCTTCTGGCCCTATTTCGTGATCAAGGACCTGTTCGCGCTGGCCCTCATTCTGATCGCGTTCTGGGCAGTGGTCGGGTTCATGCCGAACTTCCTTGGGCACACGGACAATTATATCGAGGCCAACCCGCTGGTTACGCCGCCGGAAATCGTTCCGGAATGGTATTTCCTGCCCTTCTACGCCATTCTGCGGGCCTTTACCTCGGATGTCTGGCTCGTGATTGCGGTGAACTGGGTGACCTTCGGCATCGTGGACGCCACATTCTTTGGTGTGCTGGCGATGTTCGGCTCAATCTTTGTATGGGCACTGCTGCCCTGGCTGGACACGTCTTCTGTGCGCTCCGGGCGGTATCGGCCGATGTTCAAGATCTGGTTCTGGCTGTTCATCGTGAACTTCGTGGTCCTGACCTGGGCAGGCGCAATGCCGGCCGAGGGGATCTACACGACAATCGCTCTGATCGGGACGACTTACTGGTTCGCCTATTTCCTTGTCATATTGCCGCTTCTGGGCGTGCTGGAGAAACCGCTTCCAGAGCCAGCGAGCATTGAGGAAGATTTCAAATCCAGCTTGAAATCCAAGCCCGATAACGACCCGAAGGGTCCCGCGCCAGAACCGATTCCGGCCGAGTAACAGCAACCCGAAAGGATTATCAACAATGAAACTCAGGACGCTTGCTGTTGCTGCCCTCTCTGCCGTGGTGCTGGCCCTGCCAGCCACCATGGTCGAGGCCTCGAAGGTAAAAGGCGAAGTCACAAATTTCGATTTCTCCTTTCAGGGGTTGACCGGCACTTATGATCGCAACCAGTTGCAGCGCGGGCTGCAGGTCTATCATGAAGTTTGCTCAAGCTGCCACGGGCTGCAATACGTGGCCTTCCGCACACTGTCGGATCGTAATGGCCCGGAACTTCCCGATGAGCAGATGCGTGCCTTAGCGGACATGTATGAAGTCTGGGATGACGCACTACGCGACTGGCGCCCGGCCACCGGGCCAGACCATTTCCCCGAAAGCCAGTTCGAAGGCGCACCGGACCTCAGCCTGATGACCAAGGCACGTGCCGGGTTTTCTGGCCCTTACGGTCTGGGCATCAACCAGTTGATGAAAGGGATCGGTGGGCCGGAATACGTGGCATCTTTCCTGCTGGGCTATACCGGCGAGGATGACTTTCAGGCCGGGTCGATGTTCTACTACAACAACGCCTATGGCGGCTGGGTCTCGATGGCCCCGGTGCTGTTCGATGACATGGTCTTCTATGAAGACGGCACACCTGCCACCGAAGAACAGATGGCGCTGGATGTCGCGGCCTTCCTTGCCTGGACAGCCGAGCCGAAGCTGGTCGAGCGCAAGCATGCAGGGTTTGTCGGCGTCATCTTCCTGTCGGTGCTGGCAGCGCTGTTGTATCTGACCAACAAGCAACTCTGGGCGCCCGTCAAGAGAGCCGCCAAGAAAGACTGACCCCGGCACTACGGCCTGACCGGAAGCGCGCCCTGCGGGGCGCGCTTTCGTGCTTTTCAAACACCGGAATTCGGGATAGCCCGGTCGTCGCTTAACCTGTGAAAGAACGCCCGATGTCCGACAATCTGCGCGGCGCAGTCCTGATGGCATTGGCCATGGCGGGCTTCGCGATCGAGGACATGTTCATCAAGCTTCTGGCCGATGCGCTGCCGGTAGGTCAGATCCTCGTGTTCCTTGGCCTTGGCGGGGCGCTGGCCTTCGGCCTTCTCGCCCATCGCAACGGGCAGCAGGTTCTCAGCCCCGCGCTCCTGACCCCGGCGCTGCTGCTGCGCAACTCGGCCGAATTAATCGGCACGATCGGCTTCGTGCTGGGTTTCGTGCTGGGCAGCCTCGCCACCGCCTCGGCTATCCTTCAGGCCGCGCCGCTATTCGTGACGCTGGGCGCAGTGCTGTTTCTGGGTGAAAAGGTCGGATGGCGGCGCTGGAGCGCGATTGCCGTGGGCTTCTTCGGTGTTCTTCTGATCGTGCGCCCCGGTCTGTCGGCCTTCGAGCCTGCATCCCTGTTTGCACTCATCGGGGTTATCGGTCTTGCCGGGCGCGACCTTGCCACCCGCGTGGTGCCGCGCACAATCTCCAGCACCCAGATTTCAAGCTGGGCCTTCGCCATGCTGGTCCCTGCGGGCCTGTTCCTGATGGCGGTCATGCAGGAGCCACCCGTCCTTCCTGACCTGCTGCAAGCCGCAACGCTGGGCGCGGCGCTTGGCGTCGGGGTTCTGGCCTATTACGCCATCGTCGCTTCGATGCGGGTGGGCGAATTGTCCTTTGTCACGCCCTTTCGCTATACCCGGATGCTGTTTGCGCTGATCGTCGCGATGCTTGTCTTTGGCGAGCGTCCCGACGCGCTGACCCTGATCGGCGCGTCGATTATTGTTGCCGCCGGTCTGTTCACGCTCTGGCGCGAAACCCGAGCAGCCTAGAATTTGCGCGCGACTGCCTGTATAGGACCTGAAAACCCAACCTGACCCATAGGGACACACGCATGAGCACGATCATCGACATTATTGGCCGCGAAATTCTGGACAGCCGGGGCAATCCGACCGTCGAGGTGGATGTGGTGCTGGAAGACGGCACGATGGGCCGTGCTGCCGTGCCTTCGGGCGCATCGACAGGCGCGCATGAAGCGGTCGAGCGCCGCGATGGCGACAAGGCGCGGTATATGGGCAAAGGGGTGCTGGATGCCGTTGCTTCAGTGAATGGCGAGTTGGCCGAGGCGCTGGTGGGGTTTGACGCCACCGAACAGGTGGGCATCGACCAGACCATGATCGACCTGGATGGTACGCCCAACAAGGCGCGGCTGGGCGCAAATGCCATCCTTGGGGTGTCACTGGCCGTGGCAAAGGCCGCCGCCGACTATACTGGCCAGCCGCTGTTTCGCTATGTCGGCGGCACGGCGGCGCGCAGCTTGCCGGTGCCGATGATGAACATCATCAATGGCGGCGAACATGCCGACAACCCGATCGACATTCAGGAATTCATGATCATGCCCGTGGCGGCCCCGACATTGCGCGAGGCCGTGCGCATGGGCGCCGAAGTGTTCCACACGCTGAAAAAGGAACTCTCGGACGCGGGTCTGTCCACGGGCATCGGCGACGAAGGCGGATTTGCGCCCAATCTGTCAAGCACCCGCGACGCGCTGGATTTCATCCTGAAATCCATCGAGAAGGCCGGCTACAGGCCAGGCGAGGATATCTGCCTCGCCCTCGATTGCGCCGCGACGGAATATTTCCGCGATGGCAAGTATCACATGGCAGGCGAAGGTGCGGTCATGACCCGCGACGAAAATGCCTCTTATCTGATGGGGCTGGTAAAGGATTACCCGATCATCTCGATCGAGGACGGCATGGCCGAGGATGACTGGGACGGCTGGGCCAAGCTGACCACATTGATGGGTGACAAGGTCCAGCTTGTGGGCGACGACCTGTTCGTGACCAACCCCAAGCGTCTGGCAGAAGGCATCGCACAGGGCTGCGGCAATTCGCTTCTGGTGAAGGTCAACCAGATCGGCACGCTGACGGAAACGCTGGCCGCCGTGGACATGGCCCACCGGGCACGCATGACCTGCGTGATGTCGCACCGGTCAGGCGAAACCGAAGACGCGACCATCGCCGATCTGGCTGTGGCCACGAATTGCGGGCAGATCAAGACCGGCTCGCTTGCGCGGTCCGACCGGCTGGCCAAGTACAACCAGCTGATCCGGATCGAGGAAGGCTTGGGCGAAACCGCCCTCTATGCCGGGCGGTCGATCCTGCGCTGATCCAGGCTCTCGGAAATTTCGCGATCCCTGCATGCCGTTGCGGGGGGGGGGCGGCAGATTGATAAAATCTTCGGTATTTCCTTCTGCCCGGTTAAGGGATCGGTAAGGCTGATCTGCCATGATCAATTGCACGCAGAACTCTGTCTTGTTCGCAATTTTCAGGAGGTCAGGATGTCCGGACTGCCGATCATGCCTGCAATACCCCCAGCCGCCACCGCGTTCCAACGCGAAGCGATGGCACAGGGCCAACCTGCGCCCGGTCAGGGCGTTGTCGCAACTGTGCCAACCCAGACCAGAGTCGCCGTGCAACAGGCCGCGGCTGCACCGAAACCCCCGGCCCTGCAACCGCAGACCCTGCCAACCCCGCCCGACCGGCGCACGCGCCTTGTCGGCCCACCACCGACATTCGATGTCAATGTCCTGCAAGACATGCACGAAACCCGCAAGGCCCCCCCCGAACCTGAAGTGCGCGACAGCAGCCTGCGGGAAGGCGACACACAAGCACCCAACGGTCCGCGTGATATGGGGTCCGAATCGATATCGCAGGGTGCACAAACTTCCGATTATGCGAGCTATACGGCGTTTCGAGGCCTGGCCGGGGTTGAAGACATGGCTGACACGACAATGGATCGCAGCGTGTAGCCTGCGATGCCGCCACTTATCCACGCGATCATGATCAGGCAGCGCCTTCGGACCTCCCGGGGCCACGGACATGGGGCTGAAACAGTGCCGCCAATCCTGGCGTGAAATACGCAACGGAATCGGCACATAGGCAGCCACTGGCATAGCTGTTCGGTGATGCGGAAAACTCCACGATACCCGTCATCATAGGCGACCACCGCGCTGTTGAATATCGAGTTTGCGCACGGAACGGCGTTCCGGCAGATAATCGGATTACCGGCATAGCGTTTCAGCAAAGGTTCATGTGCCGCAAAATCGTGTGCCATTCATCGTTCCCGTGCAGGAGCAACCGCCTGCGCCATTCGGCCCTTTCGCAACATTAATGCAAACGATTGCATATCACAAGCGGGCCAATTACCGCTCATTCTGGCACGGCCATAATATATCATCACGGCATAAAATG
>SLQN01000424.1 GCA_007131465.1 Paracoccaceae bacterium | reverse complement strand
CAGACGGAATAACCCTTGCGCCGATGGGCCGCGCGATCATCCCCACCGGACTGGCCTGCGCGATCCCGCAGGGGGTCGAGATGCAGATCCGCGCGCGGTCCGGGCTGGCGTTGCGCCACGGCATCGCCCTGCCCAACGCGCCTGCCACGATTGACAGCGATTACCGGGGCGAGATCGGGGTGATCCTGATCAACCTTGGCGATGCACCTTTCATTGTCGAGCATGGCGCGCGGATTGCACAGATCATTCTTGCCCCGGCCCCGCAGGCGCAATTCACGCTTGTCGAGGCGTTGGGCCAGACCGGACGCGGGGCGGGCGGCTATGGCTCGACGGGCGTGTCCTAGATGGGGTTGGTGCTGTTTCTGATGGCTGCGCTCTGGGCCTTGGGCTGGGTCATGAAGACCCCGGTCCGGGCGCGGCTGATCATGATCGGGCTGATCTATGCCGTTGTCGTGATCGCGCAACTGGTGCTGCCGGAAGGCGCGGATCTGCGCCGCGCGACCGGAGGCGATGTGCGTCCCTGGCTGGTGCTGGGCGGGGTGGCGGCCCTCGGGTTTGGGTATGTGACCGCCGTGCGGCGATTGCGCGGCAAGACGCCCCAAGACACCACAGCGCCCCCGAACCCCGCCAGTTTCCGCGAGGCCGAGTTGACCCGCTATGCCCGCCATATCGTGCTGCGCGAAATCGGCGGGCCGGGACAGAAGAAGCTGAAGGCCGCGAAAGTGCTGGTCGTCGGTGCAGGGGGGTTGGGCTCGCCCGCGCTGCTGTATCTGGCGGCGGCGGGGGTGGGCACGATTGGCGTGATCGACGATGACACAGTGGACGGGTCGAACCTGCAACGCCAGATCATTCACCGCGACGAGATGATCGGCACGCCCAAGGTGTTCTCGGCGCAGTCCGCGATGCAGGCCCTGAACCCGTTCATCGCGGTGCGACCCTATCACCGCAGGCTGACCCCGGAAATTGCGGCAGAGCTGTTTGCCGAATATGACCTTGTCCTTGACGGGACCGACAATTTCGACACGCGCTATCTTGTCAACCGCGCTGCTGTAGCGACCGGCACGCCCCTGATTTCAGCCGCGATCACGCAATGGGAAGGGCAGATCAGCCTGTATCACCCTGCCAGCGATGCGCCCTGTTATGAATGCATTTTCCCCACGCGCCCGGCTGCTGGACTGGCCCCTGCCTGCGCCGAGGCGGGTGTGGTCTCTCCGCTGCCCGGTGTACTGGGCGCGATGATGGCGCTGGAGGCGATCAAGGAAATCACGGGCGCGGGCAAAGGGCTGCGCGGGCGCTTGCTGATATATGATGCGCTGGATGCCGAAACGCGCGCCATCCGGATCAGGCGACGGCCGGACTGTGGCTGCTGTCAGACCGGACACGCGTCAGCGACGCCACGAGAGGCTCAGGCAGGTTCGACGCGGTAAGTTTCGATCACGGTATTGGCAAGAAGCTTTTCACACATCGCAATCGCGATTTCGCGGGCCTGCGCGGCGTCTTCTTCGGCAAGGTCCAGTTCGATCATCTTGCCCTGCCGCACCGAATTGATACCTTCGAAGCCCAGCGACCCCAGCGCATGGCGGATCGCTTCGCCCTGCGGGTCCAGCACGCCGGGTTTCAGGGTCACAAAGACACGATACTTCATGCGCGCACCCGCCTTTCAGTTCATCAGCTTGGGTTTGTTGATCGGCGTGGGCGATTTCGGCATCACGCCCAACCGCCGCGCGACTTCTGAATAGGCGTCTGTCAGGTTGCCCAGATCGCGGCGGAACACGTCCTTGTCCAGCTTCTGGCCGGTCTTCATGTCCCACAGACGGCACGAATCCGGGCTGATCTCATCCGCCACGATCAGGCGCTGCATCTCGCCCTCGAACTGGCGGCCAATCTCGATCTTGAAATCCACCAGCTTGATGCCGACCGCCAGCATGACCCCGGACATGAAGTCATTCACCCGCACGGCAAGCGCCACCATGTCATCAAGATCCTGATGGCTGGCCCAGTTGAAAGCAAGGATCTGATCCTCGGTGACCAGCGGGTCGCCAAGGGCATCATCCTTGTAGTAGAATTCGATGATCGGGCGGGGCAGCGGTGTGCCCTCCTCGATCCCCAGACGCTTCGACAGCGATCCGGCAGCGATATTGCGCACGACGACTTCCAACGGAATGATCTCGACCGCGCGGATAAGCTGTTCGCGCATGTTGATGCGGCGGATGAAATGCGTGGGCACGCCGATCTGGCCAAGCCCGGTCATGAAATATTCCGACAAGAGGTTGTTGAGCACCCCCTTGCCCTCGATCACCTCCCGCTTCTCGGCATTGAAAGCGGTCGCGTCATCCTTGAAATACTGCACCATCGTGCCGGGTTCGGTCCCTTCATAGAGTATCTTGGCCTTGCCTTCATAAATCTTGGTGCGGCGTGCCATTCGGGTCTCCGGTTCTGATGGGAATGGGGTCGGGATGCTGCCTGCCTATATCCCAGCGCTGCCCGCATCGCAAGCGCGCCCTGTTTCCTTCCTTCATCTGGATTTCGCCTTGCAGCGCTGGGTCACAGTGGGCATATGTTAAGGCAACGCCATACCATCACGAGGCTTGAGATGAACACTTTCAATGACCGCGAACGCGCCTTCGAGAACAAGTATGCCCATGATCAGGAAATGATCTTCAAGGCCGTGGCCCGGCGCAACCGGAAACTGGGCCTGTGGGCGGCAGGACTGCTGGGCAAGACTGGCGAGGCCGCCGAAAGCTACGCGTTGGAAGTGATCCGCGCCGATTTCGAGGAAGCCGGGCACGAGGATGTGGTGCGCAAGCTGAAGGCCGATCTGGGCGATCTGGCCGACGACGCCACGATCCGCGCGCGCATGGAGGACTTTCTGTCCGAGGCAAAAGCCGAACTGGCCGACGGCTGAAACGGGCGCCTTCCGGTCCGGGTGCAGCGCCGCAATGTGAGCGTTGTTCATCATCCTCATGCAAAATATGAATTTGCGTCATCCGCGTTGGTATGCGACCGCAGCGCAGACCGACACGGGTGACGCGACCAATTGTTGAAAGGCGTTTCATGAGCAATGCACTCTCCGAGCTTCTGGCAGAGCGGGACTGGCTTCTGGCCGATGGCGCGACCGGGACCAATCTGTTCAATATGGGCCTGGCATCCGGCGATGCGCCCGAGATGTGGAACGCGGAAGAACCCGACAAGATCCGCAAACTTTACCGCGACGCGGTCGAGGCCGGGTCTGACCTGTTCCTGACCAACACCTTCGGCGGCAATGCCAGCCGCCTGAAGCTGCATGATGCGCAAGGTCGCGTGCATGAACTCAACCGCCTTGGTGCCGAACTCGGGCGCGAGATTGCCGATGCGTCCGGGCGCAAGGTCGTGGTTGCCGGGTCCGTGGGGCCGACAGGCGACATCATGGTGCCGATGGGGACGCTGACCCATGCGCTTGCAGTCGAGATGTTTCACGAACAGGCCGAAGGGCTGAAGGCAGGCGGGGCAGATGTGCTCTGGGTCGAGACGATCTCGGCCCCGGAAGAATACAAGGCCGCAGCCGAAGCCGCAGCGCTGGCAGACATGCCGTGGTGCGGCACGATGAGCTTTGATACCGCCGGGCGCACGATGATGGGTGTCACCTCGGCCGCGATGTCGCAGATGGTCGAGAAGATCAAGATACCGCCGCTGGCCTTTGGCGCGAATTGCGGTGTGGGCGCGTCCGATCTGCTGCGCACGGTCCTGGGCTTTGTCGCGGCGGGAAGCACCTTGCCGATCATCGCCAAGGGCAATGCCGGCATTCCGAAATATGTCGACGGGCATATCCACTATGATGGCACGCCCGAATTGATGGCCGATTATGCCGTGCTGGCGCGTGACTGCGGTGCAACCATCATCGGGGGATGCTGCGGGACGATGCCTGATCATCTGCGCGCCATGCGTCACGCGCTGGAAAACCGCGCGCCCGGCCCGCGCCCCGAGCTTGAGACGATCGAAGAGGTCCTTGGCGGCTTCTCCTCGGCAGTTGACGGCACGGAAACCGACGGGTCTGGCCCGGCCGCGCGCCCCGGACGCGCCGGTGGCAGACGGCGGCAATAAGGCGTGATCTGGCTCTGCATGCCCCATCCACAGCGTGAAGCCAACCTGACAGGTCGGCGCGATGCAGGGCAAGGTCGCATTTGGGACAGTGTGAAACGGCATTCTGGCTGAACAGGGAATGACTGATGAATTTCAACCAAGATAACCAGTGTGTCGTGAAAGGGTGCTCTGATGTCCGATGATGAAGAGATCATCCTGTCCGATCTGAGCGACGACGAGCTTGTCGAGCAGATGATGGACGACCTCTACGATGGTCTGAAGGCGGAAATCGAGGAATCGGTAAACATCCTGCTGGAACGCGGATGGACCCCCTACGACATCCTGACCAAGGCGCTGGTCGCGGGCATGACGATTGTGGGGCATGATTTCCGCGATGGTATCCTGTTCGTGCCCGAGGTTCTGCTGGCCGCCAATGCGATGAAGGGCGGCATGTTCATCCTCAAGCCGCTTTTGGTGGAAACCGGCGCGCCGCGGATGGGCAAGATGGTGATCGGCACTGTCAAGGGCGACATTCACGATATCGGCAAGAACCTTGTCGCGATGATGATGGAAGGTGCCGGGTTCGAAGTGACTGATCTGGGGATCAACAATTCGGTCGAGGCCTATCTGGAGGCGCTGGAACGCGAGCAACCCGACATTCTGGGCATGTCCGCCCTGCTGACCACGACCATGCCCTATATGAAGGTCGTGATCGACACGCTGAAGGCCCAGGGCAAGCGCGATGACTACATCGTCCTGGTCGGCGGTGCGCCGCTGAACGAGGAATTCAGCCGCGCCATCGGGGCCGATGCCTATTGCCGCGACGCCGCCGTCGCGGTCGAGACGGCCAAGCAATTCGTCGCGCGCAAGCACAACCAGTTGGCGGCGGGCTGAGCCAGCCGCCAAGGATTGCGTTATCTTGACGCCCTGCGAAGGCGGCTTGATTTACATAAAGAACATCGGGTATGCCCCTGTTGTATAATCTTTATCCTTGGAGACGCGACTGGTAGCTTCCCGCGCGCCAGTCGGCGCGGGCCAGCCAGTCAGCCTCGGGTTGACGCTGGGCAATCTCTCGCGCGATTTCGACCTCATCAAATCCCGCGCGCCGCGCCATGGTGTATTGGTCCGCGATCAGCGGGCCACGCGCGCGCAGGCGTCCCTGAAACCCCATCCGGCGCAACTGCCGCGCGAGGGTAAACCCGCGCCCATCGGCAAAGCCGGGGATCGAGATGCGGATATGGGTCATCCCGGCAAGCCGCCCCTCCAACGCTTCGGGGGCCGTGTCACCCGGCAGATCAAGCGCGGCAGGGGCCAGGTCGGGATCGGCGTCAAACGCTTCCAGTGGGGTCGTGGCCACTGGCCAGTCATTGGCGCTGAAGCCCTGATCGGTGACAATAGTCGTCATGCTGCGTCCTCTCGCTGCGGCACGCCGCCGATAAAGTGAATACCGCATTCGGTTTTTTCCGTTCCTGGCCAACGTCCTGCGCGCGGGTCTTCACCTGTCAGAACGCGCGATGTGCAGGGCTGGCAGCCAATCGACGGATAACCGCGCGCGACCAGCGGGTGGCGTGGCAAGTCGTGCGCATCCAGATAGGCCCCGATCTGTCCAGCGGACCAGTCCGCCAGCGGGTTCAACCGGATGCGACCCGTACCCATCTCCAGTTCGGCACGTTCCAGCGCGGCGCGGGTGTCGGCCTGATAGCGTTTGCGCCCCGTGATCCAGCCGTCATACCCTGCCAGCGCGCGGGCCAGAGGTTCGGCCTTGCGCATCTGGCAGCAGGTGTCGGGGTCCGCACGGTGCAGCAGCCCGTCGGGATCTCGGGCGAAAAGCGCGTCGCGGTCGGGCGCGAGTGTCTGAATATTTCGGAGCCCCAGATGCACCGCGAGGTCGCGCTGGTAGGTCACGGTTTCGGGAAACAGCGCCAGTGTGTCGATAAACAACACTGGCAATGTCCGGTCGATCTGCGCCACCATATGCAGCAGCACAGCCGAATCCGCCCCGAAGGACGACACCAACGCAACGCGGCCCACGCGCGCGAGGGCTGCGCGCAAAAACACGGTCGCGGGCATGTGAAGGGTGCTGCGCAGGTCCGCGACAAGGGTTTCAGGCTGCATCGGCGCGCTCCCCTGTCTGGTAAAGCGCATCCTTGAAGGGCTGCGCGCCAAGCCTGCGAAAGACCGTGATGAAATCCTCCTGCGGGTGGGAGCGCAGGGACAGATAGGCCTCCACCAGACGCTCGATCGCAGGCACGATCTGGTCATAGGCGAAACCGGGGCCGGCGCGTTCGCCAAGGGCTGCGGTTTGCGTCGCATCGCCGCCCAGCGTGATCTGGTAGTTTTCCACACCTGCGCGGTCCAGCCCCAGAATGCCGATATGGCCGACATGGTGATGTCCGCAGGCATTGATGCAGCCGGATATCTTGATCTTCATGCCGCCGATCTCCTGCTCGCGCGCCTGAAACCGTCTGGCGATGTCCTGCGCGACCGGGATCGAGCGGGCCGTGGCCAGTGCGCAGTAATCCATACCAGGGCAGGCGATGATGTCCGAGACAAGCCCGACATTGGCCGTTGCCAGCCCTGCCGCCTTCAGCCCCGCATGCAGCGCAGGCAGGTCGGATTTGTGGACATGGGGCAGGATGACATTCTGTTCATGGCTGATCCGCAACTCTTCATGGCCATAGCGCTCGGCCAGATCGGCAAGGACACGCATCTGGTCCGCGCTCGCATCGCCGGGTGTCGCGCCATGGGCCTTCAGGCTGATCGTGACAATCGTGTAGCCCTCCTGCCAATGGGCCGACAGGTTGGTATCGGCAAAGGCGCGAAACACCGGGTCCGCCTGATAGGCGGCATCAAAAGCCTCTGTCGGCGCGACGCGGAAGGCGGGCGGTGTGAAGGCATGGCGCAGATCGCGCAGGATGGCCTGATCGGCCCCGCTCCATTCGCGCCGCAGCGCGTCGAACCGGCTCTGGACGCGGGTGCGCACCTCGTCCAGACCAAGCTCGTTCACCATGATCTTGATGCGCGCCTTGTATTTGTTATCGCGTCGCCCGAAGCTGTTATAGGTGCTCAGGATCGCCTCGATATAGGGCAGCAGATCGGCCTCCGGGATGAAGTCGGACAGTACCTTGCCGATGACCGGCGTGCGCCCCAATCCGCCGCCCACGATGACCTCGAACCCGCGCTGACCGTCGCGCAGCACCATCCGCAGCCCGATATCATGCGCGCGCGTCACGGCGCGGTCATTGGGGCTGCCGGTGATGGCAATCTTGAACTTGCGCGGCAGGAACTGGAATTCGGGGTGGTCAGTGGACCATTGGCGCAAAAGCTCCGCCACCGGGCGCGGATCGGCGATTTCATCTGCCGCGGCCCCGGCGAAATGATCCGCCGTGACATTGCGCACGCAATTGCCCGAGGTCTGGATGGCGTGCATCCCCACCTCGGCCAGCGCGTCCAGCATATCGGGCACATCGCGCAGGCGTGGCCAGTTGAACTGGATGTTCTGGCGCGTGGTGAAATGGCCATAGCCCTTGTCCCAGCGGTCCGCGATCATCGCAAGCTGGCGCATCTGGGCGCTGCTGAGCGTGCCGTAGGGGATGGCCACGCGCAGCATATAGGCGTGCAGTTGCAGATAGAGGCCGTTCATCAGGCGCAGGGGCTTGAACTCGTCTTCGGTCAGCGCGCCGGATATGCGCCGCTCCACCTGCGCGCGGAACTGGGCGTTGCGGGTTTTCAGAAAAGCGTGGTCGAATTCGGAAGTGGCATACATGGCTTTGGTCCTTTGGATAGGTCACAGGCAGGATGGACGCGCAAGCAGCGTCAACACATTCGGTCTGCCTGTTTGCCATGCGGGTAATTCGACGGGCCGCGTGCGCGAAACGCCTCGCGGAAATGCGCGGGCTCCGGGCCGTCCGGCCCCAAGCGCGCCGGGGCCAGATATGCGCCAACCAACCGCTCTGGCTGCGCCTGCGCCTGCGTCAATGCCGCCTGAGCCTGGGCTTCTTCGGTGAACACCTGCGCCTGCCTGTGGATGCGCGACCATGCGCCAGAGGCCGTCAGATAGACCACGTCGCCCTCGAAAAGATCATTCGCAGTCACGACAGAGGGCGAAAACCGGATACTCATTGCGCGTGTTCCTGTAGCTCAAGGGCCGTCTCGGCCGCTTTGGGGGCCAGTCCCAGCAGGATGACGGCCGGGCCTGCGAGCCTTGCCGCGTGCTGGGGCAGCAGGGCCAGCGATGTGGCCACGATCTGCTGATCGGCCCGGGATGCGTTTTCGACCAGTGTGACCGGCGTATCCGGCGCGGCCCCGTGCATCAACAGACGCCCCTGCACGAAACGTGCCGCGCGCTTGCCCATATAGACCGCCGTGATCGCGCCGGGGGCGGCCAGCGCGCGCCAGTCCTGATCGGCATAGCCCTGCATGTCATACGCCGTGACCAGCCGTAGGGCAGAATTGCGCCCGCGCTGCGTCAGGCTCTGGCCGATGCTGGCTGCGGCGCTGGCGGCCGCTGTCACGCCGGGGATCACCTGCCAGGCAATGCCTGCGGCCTCCACGGCCTCGGTTTCTTCATCCAGCCGCCCGAAAAGGCAGGCATCGCCGCCTTTCAGGCGCACCACATGCGCGCCCTGCCCGGCATGAAGGGTCATCAGGCGATGAATCTCCGCCTGGGGCGTGGACGGCCCGAAGCCTTCCTTGCCAACCGCGATCATCAGCGCCTCGCGCCGCACGAGTTCCAGGATTTCGGGGGTCACCAGCCGGTCATGGATCACGACATCGGCGCAGTCCAGGAGCTTGCGCGCCTTGAGCGTCATCAACTCGGGGTCGCCGGGACCGGCACTGACGAAATCGACGCGCCCTTCGGGGGCTTCGCGCGCCATATGGCGCGCCAGCAGATTGTCCAGCGTCTCTTCAACCTCGCGCACGCCCCCGCGCGCGTAGGCTTGCGGACCGTCCTTCTGGTAGTAGTCCTGCCAGAAATTCCGCCGCCGCGCGCCCTGTGGCAGATGCTCGGCCATGCCGCGAAAGGCCTTGCCGATCTGCGCCAGCGCGCCAAGCGCCGTGGGCAGCGCCGCTTCCAACTGCGCCTTGATCTGACGCGCCAGCACCGGGGCCGCGCCTTCCGTGCCGATTGCAACCACCAGCGGCGCGCGGTCGACAATGGCCGGGGTGATGAAATCGCTGGCCCCAAGATTGTCGACCACATTGACAAGCGCCCCGGCCTTGCGGCCAAGCGCCGCGATGCGGGCATCCTGGGTGGCGTCGCCTGTGGCCGCATAGACCAACCGCACACCCCCCAGATCGCACCCCAGCAGCGGACGGCGCACCAGCGTCACGCGCGGGCGCAGGGCCTCGATCTCGGGGGCGAAGGACGCGGCACACAGCGTGATCTGCGCCTCGGTCTTCAAGAGCAGCCGCAGCTTGGCCAGCGCAATCTCGCCCCCGCCCGCGATCACGACGCGGGACTCGTTCAAGGCCAGGAAAACGGGGAAATGCTGCATGGGACGACTCCTTGATGCCTCCCATTACTATAGAATATTTTCCCGAATTATTTCCATATGGGCGCGATGATAAGAAATTTCTTCCATCCCAGCCCGCCGCCCGGCACCGTGTTCGGATCGCCGATCAACCTGCGGGACAGTGTTCCGGCATCTGTCCCCAAAGGCGACAATT
>SLQN01000259.1 GCA_007131465.1 Paracoccaceae bacterium | reverse complement strand
TGCTTGCGGCAAAGCTCCGAGACCGTCGCTCCAGTTGCATACTCCTGCAGGATCCCGACAATCTGGTGTCCGGGGCTTACGCGGCCCCCCTGGGGCCACAGTCCCCGACCACTCGGTGAAACGGGATTTGCGCATCGTCTGTTCTCCTTGTTCTCACGAACGTTACAAGAACAAACTCTCCTTTTGAATGGCCCGGTTTCTTGGGGGCAGGTCACTTTCAGAATGGACAAATTGAACCCTGAAATGGCCAATAATTACTGTCAAATTCAAGATCCCTCCCGCGCTCTATCCGGAACATTTTGAATGCCCGCAAGCGCGGCAGGTCATGCAGCCTTCAATCATCACCATCTCATAGGCCCCACAGGACGGGCAGCCCGCGCCACGCGGAACGTCACCCACGGCCTTGCGCAGGGCCTCGGGGTCGGTTTTTAGACCCAGTCCTTCGCCCGCGATAAAGCCGATGCGGATCAGATGTTGTTCGATCACCCCGCCGATGGCCGCAAGAATCGACGGGATATACCGCCCCTGCACCCAGGCCCCGCCACGCGGGTCGAACACCGCTTTGAGTTCCTCCACCACGAAGGACACATCGCCGCCACGCCGGAACACGGCCGAAATCATGCGTGTCAGGGCCACAGTCCACGCGAAATGCTCCATATTCTTGGAATTGATGAAAATCTCGAACGGGCGGCGGTGATTATTGATGATGGTATCATTGATCGTGACATAGATCGCGTGTTCCGATCCTGGCCATTTCAGCTTGTAGGTATGGCCTTCCAGTGCTTCGGGCCTGTCGAAGGGTGTGGACAGATAGACAACATCTGCGCCCTTGTCAGCTTCGGGCGCGCTCTCGGTCGTCTCGGCAACCGACAGGACCGACCCGGTGACTGCATTGGGCCGGTAGGTCGTGCACCCCTTGCAACCCGAATCCCAGGCAGCCAGATAGACATCCTTGAAGGCATCGAAGCTGATGTCTTGGGGGCAGTTGATGGTTTTCGAGATCGAGCTGTCCACCCATTTCTGCGCTGCCGCCTGCATGCGGACATGGTCCATCGGCGCGAGGGTCTGGGCATTGACGAAATGGTCTGGCAAGGGCGCGCCGCCCTTCATTTCGCGCCAGAGCCGCACCGCGTAATCCTCGACCTTCTCCTCGGTACGCGACCCGTCCTTCTGCAACACCTTGCGCGTGTATTCATAAGCAAAGACAGGCTCGATCCCGGAACTGACATTGCCTGCGTAAAGGCTGATCGTGCCAGTGGGCGCGATCGAGGTCAAAAGCGCGTTGCGGATACCATGCGTGCGGATGGCCGCGCGCACATCCGCGTCCATCGCCTGCATGTTGCCCGAGGCGAGGAACGCATCGACATCGAACAGGGGGAAGGCACCCTTCTCGCGCGCGAGATCGCTGGATGCCAGATAGGCTGCGCGCGCAATCGCCTTCATCCAGGCGTCGAGCTGCGCCACGGCATCGTCAGAGCCATAACGCAGCCCGACCATCAGAAGTGCATCCGCCAGCCCCGTCACCCCCAGCCCGATCCGGCGCTTGGCTACGGCCTCCTGCGCCTGTGCCTCCAGCGGGAAGCGGCTGGCATCGACGACATTGTCCATCATCCGCACCGCGATACGCACCAGTTCGTCCAGCGCAGCCAAGTCCAGCGCCGCTGCCGGTCCGAACGGGTCCGACACCAGCCGCGCCAGATTGACCGACCCCAGAAGGCAGGCCCCGTAGGGCGGCAGGGGTTGCTCGCCGCAGGGATTGGTCGCGGCAATCGTTTCGCAGTAGTTGAGATTGTTGGCGGTATTGATCCGGTCGATGAAGATCACGCCGGGTTCGGCATAATCATAGGTCGCGCGCATGATCCTGTTCCACAGGTCGCGCGCTTGAATCGTCTGATAGACGCGCCCGTCAAAGACCAGATCCCACGGACCATCTGCCTTGACGGCCTGCATGAAGGGATCGGTGATCAACACGGACAGGTTGAACATACGCAGCCGCGCAGAATCCTGCTTGGCGGCGATGAATTCCTCGATATCGGGGTGATCGCAACGCATCGTGGCCATCATCGCGCCCCGGCGCGAACCTGCCGACATGATCGTACGGCACATGGCATCCCAGACATCCATGAAGGACAAGGGGCCGGAAGCGTCCGCCGCCACACCAGTCACCGCCGCACCCTTCGGCCGGATGGTCGAGAAATCATATCCGATGCCCCCGCCCTGCTGCATGGTCAGCGCGGCCTCTTTCAGCATCTCGAAGATGCCTGCCATGCTGTCAGGGATCGTTCCCATGACGAAACAGTTGAACAGCGTCACCGAACGGCCCGTGCCTGCCCCGGCAGTGATTCGGCCTGCCGGCAGGAACTTGAAATCCGCGAGTGCGGTGTAGAACTGGTCTTCCCAGTGGCTCGGGTCTGCCTCGACACTCGCCAGCGCGCGGGCAATGCGGCGCCATGTGTCTTCAAGGCTGGTATCGACAGGCGTGCCGTCAGCGGCCTTGAAGCGGTATTTCATATCCCAGATCTGTTCGGCAATCGGGGCGGAAAAACGGCTCATGGCGCATATCCTTTGGGGGTGATCTGGTGGAAAGCCCCAAGATAGGCCCCGCCCCCGCGCGGGTCAATGTCTTTAGCCGCTTGCGCCCCCCAGTTGATGGGCTAGAACCTGCGCCATGACAGACGTGGTTCATCTTATCAAACTGTGCGTCGGGGCCGAGAAACCCGAGGATCTGGCGGCGTGGCAACGCGATCCCCGCGCGCTGGGGCCGGACGGGCAGCCGCGCCATGTGACCCGGATGTGGCCCAAGCGCGCCGAGGCCCTGCTGGCAGGCGGGTCGCTCTACTGGGTGTTCAAGGGAACAGTTCTGGCCCGCCAGCGCATCCTGCGTCTGGATGAGGTGCCCGGCGCGGACGGTATCGTGCGCTGCGGGATCGTGCTGGACCGCGCCATCATACGCACCGCGAGCGCCGTGAAGCGCCCGTTTCAGGGCTGGCGGTATCTGGCCGTCAAGGATGCTCCGCCTGACCTGCCGAAAGCGCGGGTGGGCGATGACGCCTTGCCGCCTGCACTGGATGCCGCACTCGCCGATCTGGGATTGCGCTGAAGCGAATTGTCTCTGTCACAGACCGGAAGCCAACCGCTTCAGCCGATCCGCTGCATCACCGGAAAAGTTTCCAGAAGCCACCAGGAAAACGCGGAAAACGCTCCTGTAACCAACGCCACACCGACGGCCAGCAGCATCAGCCCCATCACCTTCTCGATCATGCCCATATGCGGCTTGAGCCGCGTCATCAGCCCCATCGAGCGCTGCACGAAGATCGCCGCCAGCAGAAAGGGCAGCCCAAGCCCCAGTGCATAGACCCCAAGCATGGCGGTTCCGCGCGTCACCGTGGCATCTGTCGCAGCCAGCGTCAGGATCGCGCCCAGCACCGGGCCGATGCACGGCGTCCAGCCAAACGCGAAAGCCAGCCCCAGAACATAGGCCCCGAAGGCCGAGCCGCCGCGGTCGCCCGCGTCGATCCGCGCTTCACGCAGCAGGAAGGGGATGCGGAACACGCCAAGGAAATGCAGACCAAAGACAATCACCACGACCCCGGCGATCTGGCCGAACAATTCGGCATTGCGCAGGAACAGATGGCCCATCGTCGAAGCCGTAAAGCCCAGGAGAAGAAATACCGTAGACAAGCCCATGAAGAAAAACACCGCGGGCAGGATGGCCCGGCGCGAGGCCCGGCCTTCAGCGGTCAGTTCCTGCATCGAGATGCCGCCCATATAGGCCAGATAGGGCGGCACGATCGGCAGGACGCAGGGCGACAGGAAAGACAGGATGCCCGCGCCAAAGGCGATGGTCAGCGCCACGACAAGCCCGGCGTCAAACACGTCAATCCCGAACATTGGTCACCCTCTCCGATCCCGCGTTCTGACAGACCTACGCAATTCGCAGGGCAGCGTCACGCATAATGGCGTCACGAATGCGTGCCGTGCGAAACCATGTCGCAGCGCCGGACCATACAAAGTTGGTCCGGCGCGCTTGTGTCAGGTCAGGACCTTGCAGACCACCAGCCGATGCGCTTGCGCGCGGGCTTTTCAGGCGCTTCGTCCTGTACAGAGGCCTCCTCGTAGGCAGGGGCCGTCGCGGACTCGCTGTCGCCTGACGGGGCATCGGGCGCGGCGGTTTCCTCTGCCTGTACTTCTACCTCGGACGCATCGACGGAAGCGCTGTCAGGTCTTGGTGTCGGGACCACCTCCGGCGTCGCCTCTGCCACAGGCGTTGGGGGCTCGTCCACGACTTCCTCCGGCACAACGCGTTCGGACTGCGTTGCTGTTGGCTGTGTCTCCGGGCTCTCTGATGTCCCGGCACTCTGGCCCACGGCGTCCGGGCTGGCCTCCGGGAGCGCTGATTCTGCGGCCTCCAAGGCATCCACTTGCGCCTTTCGGGCGGCCGGTTTGCGGCGGGTACGCTTGGGTTTGGCAGGCGCGTCCTCCAATGCCACCTCTGGCGCGGCATCCGCTGCGGCTACGGTGGCAGATGAGTCGTCCTCGGTGGGCTCGGCCTTCGGTTTCGCCGATTTGCGGGTGCGCCGCTTCGCGGCGGGTTTGGCGACAGGCGCGTCGTCTCGCGCCGTGTCCTCGGTATCCGCGTCCGTGATATCGGATGCAGCCTCGTCTATGTCAGTCGACATGTCCAACGTCTGCCCTTCATCTCCACCGGACTGAGCACCGCCCCGCTTGCGCCGCCGACGCCGCCGTTTCTTGCGCGGCTGATCGGTGGTATCGTCGTTCGCATCTGCACTATTCTCGGGCGCGTCGGGGGTTTCCTGAATCTCGATGTCGTCGTCGTCTTCCTCAAGATCCGGCATCATCGTCGTGGAAATCGACACGACTTCGACCTGCGCGACAGGCACGCGGGTTGCGGTCTTGAACTTCTCGATCTCGAAATCAGGACTGACCATGCGCGGATCGGCTTCCAGCCGCACCGCCATGCCATAGCGCGCCTCGATCTGGGCCACATGCTCGCGTTTCGAGTTGATGATGAAATTCACCACCGCGGCAGGCGCGCGGACCAGAACCTCGCGCGAGCGTCCGCGTGTGCCCTCCTCCTCGATCTGGCGCAGCACGGTCAGGCCCATGCTGTCATCTGACCGGATCAGCCCGGTGCCGTGGCAATGCGGGCACGGTTGCGTCGTGGCTTCCAGCATACCAGGGCGCAGACGCTGGCGGCTCATCTCCAGCAGCCCAAAGCCCGAGATGCGGCCGACCTGAATACGCGCACGGTCGTTTTTCAGCTTGTCTTTCAGCATCTTCTCGACAGCGGCGTTATTGCGACGCTCTTCCATGTCGATGAAGTCGATGACGATCAGCCCTGCAAGGTCGCGCAGGCGCAACTGCCGCGCGATCTCGGCGGCAGCCTCGAGGTTGGTCTTGAGCGCCGTCTCCTCGATCGAGCCTTCGCGCGTCGCGCGGCCCGAGTTGATATCGATGGCGACCAGCGCCTCGGTAATCCCGATCACGATATAGCCGCCCGAGGGAAGTTGCACAGTGGGGTTGAACATCGCCGCGAGGTAGCTTTCGACCTGATAGCGCGCGAACAGCGGCATCGCTTCGTGATGCAGTTTCACGTTCTTGGCGTGGGACGGCATGATCATTTTCATGAAGTCCTTGGCCACCCGGTAACCAGCCTCGCCCTCGACCAGAACTTCGTCGATATTCTTGCTGTAAAGGTCGCGGATCGAGCGCTTGATCAGGTCGCCCTCGGCGTAGATCGGCGTCGGCGCGATGGATTTAAGTGTCAGATCGCGGATCTGTTCCCACAGGCGCAACAGGTATTCATAATCGCGCTTGATTTCAGCCTTTGTGCGATTTGCACCGGCAGTGCGCACGATAAGCCCTGCGCCTTCGGGCACTTCGATCTCGTTGGCGATGGCCTTGAGCTTCTGACGGTCGGCCGCATTGGTGATCTTGCGGCTGATCCCACCGCCGCGGGCCGTGTTGGGCATCAGCACACAATAGCGCCCGGCCAGTGACAAATAGGTGGTCAGCGCCGCGCCCTTGTTGCCGCGTTCTTCCTTGACGACCTGCACCAGCATGATCTGGCGCACCTTGACAACTTCCTGAATCTTGTAGCGCCGCATCCGTGGCTTGCGGCGCGGGCGGACCTCCTCGGCGGGATCACCGTCCGAGACGGATTCGATCCGGTCATCGATCTCGGTCGCATGATCGGCGGCGCGGTAAGGTTCGTCCTGATCAGACTCCGCAGGGTTGCCCTCAGGGTCCTGATTGTTGTCGGAACTCTCCTCAGGCGGTACATCAGCCTTTGCCGGCGTGTCCTCGGCAGGATCAGCAAGCGACGGTACGGCCGACGCGAACCCGTCGCCCATCAGCGTGTGCTCGGTCTCTTCCGGCTCCACAATGTCCATGCCCGCAATCTCGCGGGTTTCAACCTGATCGGGTGCCTGGGTGCGTTCGGGCCTGGCATCCGCCCGGCGGCGCGAGGAACTGCGGCTGACCTGCTTGCGCCCTTTGGACGCGCGCGATCCTGCCTCTTCCTCGTCCTCGGCATCATCCGCCAGCGCGCGTTCTTCTGCCAGAAGGGCTGCGCGGTCAGCAGCCGGGATCTGGTAATAGTCGGGATGAATCTCGTTGAAGGCAAGAAACCCGTGCCGGTTGCCGCCATAATCCACGAAAGCGGCCTGCAACGAGGGCTCGACCCGCGTTACCTTGGCAAGGTAGATATTGCCAGCAAGCTGTCGCCTGCTGGCCGTCTCGAAATCAAATTCCTCGACCTTGTTTCCATCCACCACCACAACGCGGGTTTCTTCCGCGTGCGTGGCATCGATCAGCATTTTCTGAGCCATGTAAATCCAATGCGCGCCACTGGCCTGCGCAGCATCCTGCGCCCGTCAGGTGACGGGGGCGGAGGGCAGGCCTGTCGGCGTGACTTGTCTGAGCATCGGTCAGTTGCGCGCGCGAGCCCATGATTTCAGTGCCTTCAAGGTCTGACCCTGACACGACATTGAATTGCTTGCGTCTGACACCTGCCATTGCGGTTCCTGATACGCCACTTTGTGCGGCGCGTTTGTTGTTCATGTCCGGCGGCCTTTGAAAGCAGTCCGGACGCCTGAGCCTTGCGGCCTATCCATCTGCACCTGAAGATGCTGGGCAATCTGCGCGCAACCATCCAGAGCAGCGAAATCCGTTCGGAATTGCCCACAAATCAGGGGCGCAACCTTACGTGTTCATCATAGGGGAGAAAGGAGACAGAATACAATCGGTTTTTCAGCAGGGGTCTGCGCCTGCCCGCTGTTCAGGCACCGCCATCCGCCGCCCGCTGCACCCAGCCCCTGCTTAGCGCCGGTTTTCCAGCCCGTTGGCGCGACGCCCGGCGCGGATGTCATCGACATTCTCCACCACATGGTCAATGAACCCGGCGAAATCAGAGTGTGATGCGGCTTGGGCTTCGGGGTAAACCGCGCGCGGAGTCATCGGGTCGGGCTGGGCCGCATCATATGCCGCGACCGCTTGCAGCACCCCGACAAGCCAGTCAATATCGCCAAAGGCCCATTCATTGAGGGGGCGGCCGAAAACATCAAGCAACGACCCAAGCAAGGCCCGGTCCTGATCGGGCGGCAGATCGGGGCGCGCGGCGATGTAGCGGCGCCAGCGTTTCTGGCCCAGATAGAACAGGAAGGTGCTTTCCGCGCGCGCATCTGCGTCGAAGGCTGTGATTGCGGTTTGAAACAGGGCCAGCGGATGGTCGTCCAGATGCGGCGCGGCCATTGCCTGAGCCCGCGCGATGTCGGGGGTCTGGGCATAGGCTGCGGGGATCATCGCACTGGCGCAGAGCGCCAGGCACAGGGCCACGGCGCGCCCGATGCGTGACGGGCTCGCGTCAGACATAATCTGACCGCACCAGCCCGTATTTGGCCATTTTCTCGTTCAGGGTGCGGCGCGGCAGGCGCAGTTCCTCCATCACCCCGGTGATTGCCCCCTTGTGGCGCCGCATCGTGTTGTCAATCAGCATCCGCTCGAACGCCTCGACATGCTCTTTCAGGGGCTTGCCTTCGGTGGTCATCGCCTCATTCGTGGCCTCGTTATCGGCCATGATCAGCGACATCAACGAGCCATCCTCGCGCCGACTTTGCAGTACGGCCCGTTCGGCGATATTCACAAGTTGGCGCACATTTCCCGGCCAGGGTGCCTGCAAAAGTTGCGCGGCTTCCGGCATCGACAATTCCGGGACCGGACAGCCATATTCTTCGGCAAAGCGGTCCAGAGATGAAGAAAACAGCGCAAGTATATCCTCGCCGCGCATGCGCAGCGGTGGCAGGGTGATCTTGTGCGCACAGAGCCGGAAATACAGGTCAGGACGCAACGCGTCCTCGATCGTCTGATCGGCGCGGTGGGTGTTGCACACAGCGATGATCCGGGTTTCAGGGGGGCTGCCCAGACCGTTCATGAACGCCAGAAGCCGCGCCTGCATCGGTTCGGACAGGCTTTCGATATCCTCCAGCACGATCGTGCCGCCGCGCGCCTCTTCCGCCAGCGGCCTGCCACCGCCCTCCTCGATCGGGCCGAAAAGGCGTGCCCCCAGCAAATCATCGGACAGCCCGGCGCAACTGATGGTGACAAGCCTGCGTGCAGCGCGCGCGCCGACCGCGTGCAGCGCATGGGCGACGAGCGTCTTGCCCGTGCCGGTTTCGCCATCCAGCAACACGTCGCCATCCGCTTGCCCGATATCAAGGATATCCTCGCGCAGCCGCTGCATGACCTCGGACGCGCCCACAAGTCGGCGCATGATCGTGCTGCCATCGGCCAGTTCCGTGCGCAGCGCGCGCGCTTCGAGTGCCAAACTGCGTTTCTTGATGGCCTTCGCAGCAAGCGCCATCATCTTTTCGGGGTTGAAGGGTTTTTCCAGAAAGTCAAATGCACCAAGACGCATCGCCTCGACTGCGATGGGCACATCGCCATGCCCGGTGATCATGATGACGGGGAGAGTGCTGTCAAGCGCCACCAGCTTTTTGAGAAGGTTCATCCCGTCCATGTTGGGCATGCGAATATCGGTGATAACGACACCAGGGAAGTCCGCGCCGATCGCGGCCAGCGCTTCCTGTCCATCGCAATAGGTTTCGGTCGCAAACCCCGACAGCGCCAGCCACTGGCTGATCGACTGGCGCATATCCTGTTCATCATCGACAATCGCCACTCGCATCTGATGGCTCATCCTGGCATCCCCTGTTCAACTCCGGACCGGTTGCAGCGCTCCGCTGTCCGGCGCAAGTCCGGCGGCGTGCACGATAGCGTTACTCGGCCGCCTTTGCGCCCATTGCATAAGGCGGAAATTCAGCTTCAAATACCGCCCCGCCTTCGGGCGGGTTGAAGGCCGTCAGACGCCCCCCGTGATCGGTCACGATCCCGGACGAGATCGGCAGACCCAGCCCCACACCCTCGCCTGCGGGTTTTGTTGTATAGAACGGCTCGAACAGGCTTTCGATATTCGCAATGCCATGCCCGTTATCACGCACAGTCAGCTTCACGGTATCGCCCTGACTGATGATAAGGTCAACCTGCGGGCTGTTGACACCACGCGTGGCATCTATGGCGTTGCGCACAAGGTTCAGGATCACCTGTTCGACGCGCACAGTATCGCCCATAATCATCACTGGCGTGGGCGGGACCGTGCGCACCACCAGCACCCGACTGTCGCGCAACATCGGCTCCATCATCGTCAGGGCGTCGGCCAGACAGGTGCGCAGGTCAATGGG
>SLQN01000430.1 GCA_007131465.1 Paracoccaceae bacterium | reverse complement strand
GGCACTGGCCCGGGCGCTCGCCCCGCGCCCGCGCGTGCTGCTGCTGGATGAGCCGCTCAGCGCATTGGATCTGAAGCTGCTCAAGGAAATGCAGTCCGAGTTGAAGCGGCTGCAATCGGAAACCGGCATCACCTTCGTTTTCGTGACGCATGATCAGGAAGAAGCACTGACCATGTCGGACCGGATCGCCGTCATGTCGGCGGGGAAAATCCTGCAACTCGGCGCCCCGCAAGAGATCTACAACACGCCCGTCAACCGCTTCGTGGCCGATTTCATCGGGGATACCAATTTCCTGAAGCTGCGCGTCAAGGCTGTTGATGCTGGCATGGCTGTGCTGGAACTACCCGGCGGCAAGGCCGCGCAAGCCTCGCTGCCCGATGGCATGCGACCCGCCACCGGCGCGCTGGTCACAGCAGTCATCCGCCCCGAACAGGCCGAAGCGACAGGGGCCGATGAGGGCGATCTGCACGCCACTGTCGAGAGCGCCACGTTTTTCGGCACGGACACGCATCTGCACCTGACACTTGCAGACGCGCAGGGCTTCGTGCTGCGCCGCCAGAACCGCCCCGGACAACCTGTTCCCGCGCCGCAGTCACGACTGGGCCTTGCGCTCGCCCCCGGCGCGCTGCGCGTGCTGGAGGACTGAGCGATGCACGGGCATGGTTGGAAATGGCTGCTCTGCACCCCAGCGTTGATCGTTCTCTTGCTGGCCGCCTCTGGCCCGCTGCTGATCGTGGCGGTGTATTCCTTCCTGAGCCCAGGAAATATGGGCGGCGTGGTCTGGGAGTTTTCCCTTGAAGCATGGTTTCGCGTGTTTTTCCGCCGCGATATTTTCGAGCCTGATCTGGTCGAGTGGAACCGCGCACATCTGCAGGTGTTCTGGCGCTCGATCTGGCTGTCGCTGCAAACCACCTTTATCTGTGCTGTTCTGGGCTTCCCGACTGCATGGTTTATCGCCACCCGTCCGCGCCATACCCGCACCATATGGTTGTTCCTGATCACGATTCCGTTCTGGACAAATCTGCTGATCCGTACCTTTGCGATACAGGAAATGATCCGCAACAACGGCACGGTCAATGCTGTCTTGATGTGGTCGGGGCTGATCGACAGCCCGATCCAGATGATGTTCACCGAATTCGCTGTGCTTCTGGGTATGGCCTATGTCTTTCTGCCGCTGATGGTGCTGCCGCTCTACGCCGCTATGGAGAAGATGGATTTCAGTCTGGTCGAGGCAGGCTACGATCTCTATGCCAGCCGCCTCAATGTGCTTTGGCATGTCATCCTGCCGCAGGTGAAGCCGGGCTTTATCGCAGGGTCCATCCTCGTGTTCATCCCCGCAATCGGGGCTTATGTCACGCCACGCGTTCTGGGTGGTGGGCGAACGATGATGCTGGGCAATCTGATTGCGCTGCAATTCGGGCAGGGCCGCAACTGGCCACTGGGCGCGGCACTGGCGATGCTGATGCTGGTCGTGGTGGTGGGGGCGCTGATCTTCTATCTGCGCGTGGTCGGACGCAATGACGAGGCACGCCGTGGCTAGATCGCGCTTTTCCATAACCCGGCTACCGGGCTTCGGGCTGATTGCTGTGCTGACCTTCGTCATGCTCTATCTGCCGATCATCATACTAGTCGTGTTTTCCTTCAATGCAGGCGTGTCCCAATCGCGCTGGGACGGGTTTTCGCTGCAATGGTATCAGGCGGCATTCAACAACGCACAGGTGCGCGATGTGTCACTGCGCTCGCTCTGGCTGGCGGTCACGGCGGCCAGCATCGCGACCATGCTTGCCACATTGGCCGCCCTTGGCACGACCCGTGTGGGCCGCTTTCCGGGCCAGACCATGATCTATGCCCTGATCAACCAGCCTCTGATGGTGCCCGAGATCGTCACCGGTATTGCCCTGTTGATCTTTGTCGCCGCGATCAAGGTGCAAACGGGTTATACGGGCATGGGCTATCTGGTGGCAGCCCATACGGCGTTTTGCATTCCATTCGCCTATCTGCCGATCCGGGCTCGGCTTGAAACGCTTGATAATGCGCTTGAGGCCGCAGCAGCAGACCTCTACGCATCCCCCATACAGGCGTTTCGTTACATCACCCTGCCCTTGATGGTTCCCGGAATTCTGGCGGGTTTCATGCTCGGTTTCGTCATCTCGCTTGATACGGTGGTGATCACCGAATTCGTGAAATCCGCCGGACAGGATACCTTGCCCACCTACATGCTTGGCCAATTGCGCCGCACAGTCACCCCGGAAATGAACGCCATCGCCACACTGTTTCTCGCGCTGTCACTGATCGTCGTGACAGCCTTTTTCCTCATCACCCGCACGCGTGGGCGATGAGATTTTCACCACCAACCACAGGGAGTCGACACCATGAAAAGACTAGCAGGATGGGCCAGCGCTGCCCTTCTCGGCAGCACCGCCCTTGCCAACGCCGAAGGCATGCTGAACCTTTATAACTGGGGGAACTACACGAACCCGGAAATTCTGGAACGCTTCACGGCCGAGACCGGAATTCAGGTCACCTTGACCGATTTTGACAGCAATGACACCGCGCTCGCACGCATCCGTCAGGGCGGCCATGGCTTTGACATTGTCGTGCCGTCAGACACCTATATCCAGACATGGATCTCCGAGGGCCTGATCCAACCGCTCGACCGTGAGATTGTCACGAATCTGGGCAATATCGCGCCACAATGGATGGATGTGCCGTTCGACCCGGGCCGCGAATACACAGTGCCGTGGGCCTGGGGGACCACAGGTGTGATCGTGGACACCTCTGTTTATGACGGAGACATCAATTCCATCGGGCTGATCATCGATCCGCCTGCCGAATTGCAGGGCCGGATCAATGTGATCCCGGAAATGTCCGATGTGATGGCCATGGCCATTTATTATCATGGCGGCGAGCGGTGCACGACCGATCGCGACACGCTGCGCGCGGTACGCGATACACTGATGGCCGCCAAGCCTCACTGGCTCGCGCTCGATTATGGTGCGGTGGACAGCTATGTTGCCGGTGATTTTGCTGCTGGCATCTACTGGAATGGTGCCTCGATGCGGGTCCGGCTACAAAATGACAACTTCGCCTATGGCTACCCAGAAACCGGATATCCGATCTGGATGGATAATGCGGCTGTGCTGACAGATGCGCCAAACCGTGACAATGCGATGAAATTCATCAACTTTGTCTTGCAGCCTGAAATTGCCGCGCTCATCTCGAATTTCGCGCGCTACTCGAATGGGATCACTGGTTCCGAAGCCTTCATGGATGAAGAAATGCGCACTGCCCCAGAGATTAATGTGGCTGCAGAACTGGCAGAAGCTGGCCGCTGGGGACAAGCCTGCCCTCAAGAGGTCAATGATATCCATACGCAGATATGGACAGAGCTGATGCAATAAGGTTGCAGAGTGCATGCAGGCCAAATGCCTGCATGCACTCTTATCCTGCGCGCGGGCCGATCTTGCTATCGCACCATGCGCCTGTCAGTGCCGTCACCGCTGCTTTGATATCTTTCAGTTTCCACAGAAAAAACCTGTGTCTTGGCAGCAGATCAGTAACAATCGGTCTGGTTGCGCCCTTCAAGATCACAATGGTTTTTGTGATACGCCTGATAGGGGGCGGCCATTCAGGGTAGCAACAAGACACTCCAGTAATTGCATGCGTTGCTATTCCATTCCCTACGAAAGCAGCGAAGCTGCGCTTGTTTTGAGTGACCGCTTGAGCAAACCTCTCCAAAGAGGACGACGGTCAGCTTTGGGCCGGGCACGTCGATCTTGTCGTTGCCTTCGCAGAGGGCGGGAGGACTAAGCCGCTCCGCGGCATTGGTGCCTGACCGCGACGTCAGCACATTTTTCATCGTTTTTCTTTGTGGCAGGCCGTTCTGGGCTGACGCTTGGGCTCTTTCCCACCGTCAGACAGGAGGTTCCCATGAAGGAGGAGAAGACCACCCCGCTGCGTCAGCGGATGATCGAAGACATGGATATTCGCGGGTTGTGCGAGAAGACGCAAAAAGCGCACATCCGGAATGTGAAGCATTTCGCGTCATTCCTCGGGCGGCCGCCTGATACGGCCACCCCCGAAGACCTGCGCGCCTATCAGCTCAGGATGACACAGGACGGCGTGTCGGCCAGCACCTTCAACATGCGCATCATTTCCCTGCGGTTCATTTTCGGCATCACCTGTGGACGCGATGAGAGTAAGGTGGGTCAGAAAATGATCTGGGGTATCATTTTCCCGCCGAACGCGCTTCATGCAGTTTCATCGCAAGCCCCGCAAATTGCCGATTGTCATGAGTGTCGAGGAGGTGGCTGACTTGATGGCCGCCGTGCCGGGCCCGGGGCTCAAATATCGCGCAGCGCTCGGGATCAGCTACGGAGCTGGGCTGCGCGCGTCCGAGGTCTGCAACCTGAAGGTCAAGGATATCGACAGTGATCGGATGCTGATCCATGTCGATGACGGCAAGGGCGGGCGGGATCGCAAAGCGATGCTGTTGCCGAGCCTGCTGGATCTGTTGCGCGACCAGCTGCCTCTTGCGACAGCATTGCACAAGAAGCAGGACGCTTAGGCACCGCGAAAACTGACGTTGCAGGCCTCTGATGCGTCGCAAGGTCTTTCCGTCAGTTGCCTTCTATATCATATACACATGATCGGACCGATGTCGTACTCAAACAGTGACCCGAATATTGGTCAGTCCGCGAGGTGTTGATAGATGCGAGAACGGCAAGGGCTCGATCCTACTGACATTCGCATCCTCAGCGCTGTCCAGCGTCATGGGCAATTAAGCAAGACCAAGCTGGCCGAGATTGTAAACCTCTCTCCGACCCCCTGCTGGGCGCGGTTGGCGCGATTGCGCGACGCGGGCTATATTCGCGGCTACCATGCGGACATCGCGCTGGACAAGGTTCTGGATGCAACCCGTGTGGTCGTGACGGTTTCCTTGAACTCACATCGGAAAATCGATTTCGACAGATTCGAGACCTATATCAAGGCCAGAGATGAAATCATCAACTGCGTCGCGACAGGCGGCGGACTCGACTATGTGATGATCGTTGTAACCCCCAGCCTTACGACCTTTCAGGAGGTGATGGAGGACTTGCTTGCCGCAGATCTGGCGATTGATCGCTACATGACCTATTTCGCCACCCGCTTGATCAAGGCCGAGCAACCAAACCTTGCCAAATTGGCGGCCTATCGCAAGCGATAGACTTGCCAGCCCAAACGGTCTGTTTTTCGCAGAATCCAAGCCTGAACAGGTCTCAAAGCCTCCCGATTTCGGTCCGTTCTCACGCAGCATTGGCGCTATTTCCTTGTCCCAGAGGAACCGCGGTATCAGGCAATGCCCCAGCCGCAAACAAGGGTGGACGACATGAACGCAATGCAAGACTTCGGCTTCGGCACACAGATCCGCAAATCGCCCTATTTCGATGCAACCGTGCGCTGGGGGGCACAGGGGTTTTCGGTCTATAATCACATGTATATCCCGCGTGACTTTGGCGACCCCGAGCAGAATTTCTGGAACCTCGTGAACACCGCCATCCTCTGCGATGTCGGTGTCGAACGTCAGGTGGAAATCACGGGGCCGGATGCTGCGCGTTTCGTCCAGATGCTTACCCCGCGCGATCTGTCGAAAATGGCCGTGGGTCAATGCAAATATGTCCTGATCACCAATGCCGAAGGCGGCATTCTGAATGACCCGATCCTGCTGAAACTGGCGGAAGATCATTTCTGGCTGTCACTGGCCGACAGCGATATCCTGCTGTGGGCTCAAGGCGTGGCCGTGCATTCCGGCATGCAGGTCTCGATTTCCGAGCCCGATGTCTCGCCCCTGCAGTTGCAAGGCCCGAAATCGGGCGAGATCATGCAGGCGCTGTTCGGCGATGAGATCCTCGACCTGCGCTACTACTGGCATCGTGAGATGGAACTGGATGGCATTCCGCTGATCGTGTCGCGCACGGGCTGGTCAAGCGAGCTGGGCTATGAGCTTTACCTGCGCGACTCGGCTTATGGTGATGCGCTGTGGGAACGGATCATGGCTGTTGGCATGGCATTCGGGCTGAAACCCGGCCACACTTCGAGCATTCGTCGGATCGAAGGCGGGATGCTGTCCTATCATGCCGATGCCGATATTCACACCAACCCTTTCGAGCTGGGGCTGGATCGTCTGGTCAATCTGGACATGGAGGCGGATTTCATCGGCAAATTCGCCCTGCAGCGCATCCGTGACAACGGGATCACGCGCAAACAGGTCGGGCTGATCATCGACGGCGATCCGTTGGCGGGACCAAATACCAGCTTCTGGACACTCCACCATGACGGCGCTGCGGTGGGTAAGGTCACATCGGCGGTCTATTCGCCGCGCCTGAAGAAGAACATCGCCCTTGCCATGGTCGCGATCAAGGCCGCCGAGCTTGGCACGAAGCTGCAGGTCATCACTCAGGCAGGCGAGTCGACCGCGACCGTTGTGGAGCGCCCATTCTTCGACCCGCGTAAGAGCATTGCGGCAACTGGCGTGGCTGCCACTGCCCAAGCCTCTGCCTGAGCGGGGTGTCCATGTCTGCGCTGGCCATAGAATTGCACTGGCATCGCGCCGAGCCTGCCTTGGAAACGGGCAAGTTCTCGAACGCGCATTCCGTGCAATACAATCGCAGCCATGAGCTGCAAGTCGATGCCGCCCCGGACTGGGGCGGCGATCCGGACCACACCAATCCCGAACAGGCCCTCGCTGCGGCCCTGTCAAGCTGTCACATGATGACCTTCCTGGCGCTTTGCGCCAAGGCGGGTTGGCCTGTGGCCAGCTATCACGACTACGCCGAGGCGCATCTGGGCAAGAACCCGCAAGGGCAGATGTCGGTCACGCGGATCGACCTGAACCCGGTCGTGCGTTTCGATACAGGCTTTTCGGTCAGCGATGCGCAACTGAACGAGATGCAGCACCGCGCTCATCGCTATTGCTTCATCGCCAATACGCTCGCTGAAAATGTGGAAATCAATGTCAACTGAAAACGGCTGGGGGCTGCGCGCATGACTTCTGAAACTGACATCCTGCTGCGCGACCTTTCAGCCGACGGCATCCTGCGTCTGACCCTGAACGATGTCGCGCGCCGAAATGCCTTGTCCGAGGCGATGCTCTCGGAGCTTGGCACGGCCTTCGCGGAAGCAGGCAAGGACAGTGCAGTGCGTGTGATTGTCCTTGCCGCCAATGGCCCGGCCTTTTGTGCCGGGCATGATCTGAAGGAAATGACCGCCGGGCGCGCGGGGCCTGACCGTGGCCGCGCCTATTTCGCCAAGGTCATGGCGCAATGCTCTGGCGTGATGCAGGGTATCGTCACTTGCCCCAAGCCCGTGATCGCTGAAGTGACGGGTGTTGCGACGGCTGCTGGCTGTCAGCTGGTGGCAAGCTGTGATCTGGCGATTGCAGCCGATACCGCAAGGTTCAGCACACCTGGCGTGCATATCGGGCTGTTCTGCTCAACCCCGATGGTGGCCTTGTCGCGCAAAGTCGCCAACAAGCACGCGATGGAAATGCTGCTGACCGGCGACATGATCCCGGCCCCCCGCGCGGCAGAGATGGACCTTGTGAACTATGCGGTCCCGGCAACGGAACTGACCGCCACAGTGATGGACATGGCCCGCAAGATCGCGTCGAAATCCAGCATGACGCTGGCCACAGGTAAACGCGCTTTCTACGCGCAGCGTGAAATGCTGCTTGCCGATGCCTATGACTATGCCAGCCAGGTGATGGTCGAAAACATGCTGGCCCATGATGCCGAAGAAGGCATCGGGGCTTTTATCGAGAAACGCGCGCCGCAGTGGCAGGATCAATGACCATGTCCGAAAACCCCTATAACATCGGGCTGGACCGCAATCCGGCCAATTATCAGCCCCTGACGCCGCTTGGGTTCCTGGAGCGCGCGGCCAGTGTCTTTCCCGATCACACTGCCATCGTGCATGGTGGTTTGCGGCGCAGCTACGCGCAATTCTACAGCCGCGCGCGGCAATTGGCCTCTGCCCTTGCCGGGCAAGGTTTGGGTCGTGGTGATACTGTCTCTGTGATGCTGGCCAATACGCCCGCGATGCTGGAATGTCATTACGGGGTGCCGATGTGCGGCGCAGTGCTGCATTCGATCAACACCCGGCTGGATGCCGCGATCATCGCCTTTCAGCTTGACCATGCGATGGCGAAACTCGTGATCGTTGACCGGGAATTTGCGCCCCTCATGGCCGAGGCGCTTGCATTAGCCAAGGTCACGCCGCCGGTAGTCCTGTATGACGACCCCGAATATACTGGCCCCGGCACGCTGGACGAGGCGGAAGACTACGAGCGCTTCCTTGCTTCGGGCGACCCGTATTTCGCGTGGCTGATGCCAGAGGATGAATGGGACGCGATTTCGATCAACTACACATCCGGCACCACGGGCGATCCCAAAGGCGTGGTGTCACATCATCGTGGCGCCTATCTTCTGGCGCAGGGCAATGCGCTGACCACCTCGATGGCCAAACACAGTGTCTACCTGTGGACGTTGCCCATGTTCCACTGCAATGGCTGGTGCTTTCCATGGACGCTATCGGCGATCATCGGTACCCATGTCTGTCTGCGGCAGGTGCGGTCCGAACCAATTTGGCGGGCTTTGGCCGAAGAAGACGTGACGCATCTGTGCGGTGCGCCCATCGTGATGTCGCTGATCGAAAGCGCGCCGCAAGCCGAAAAGCGCGCTCTGGACAGAAGGGTACAGTTCTTCACCGCTGCCGCCCCGCCACCGGAACGGCTATTGGCCAGCATGAAAGCCGCAGGTTTCGACGTGACGCATCTCTACGGCCTGACCGAGACCTATGGTCCGGCAGTTGTCAATGAATGGCATGGCGACTGGTCAGCCCTTCCCGACACCGAACAGGCACGACTGAAGGCGCGACAAGGCGTGCGGTATTTACCGTTGGAAGAGCTGGCCGTCCTCGATCCCGACACAATGCAGCCTGTTGCGCGTGATGGCGAAACCATCGGTGAAGTCATGTTTCGCGGCAACGTGGTGATGAAAGGTTATTTCCGCAACACTGAGGCTACTCGAAAGGCATTTGCGGATGGTTGGTTCCACTCTGGTGATCTGGGAGTCGTCCACCCCGATGGGTATATTCAGCTCAAGGATCGCTCAAAGGACATCATCATTTCCGGCGGCGAGAATATTTCCTCGATCGAGGTGGAAGAAGCCCTATACCGGCACCCTGCAGTCGCAGTTGCGTCAGTGGTTGCGATGCCGCACGAAAAATGGGGCGAAACGCCCTGCGCCTTTGTTGAACTGAATTCTGGCCAGGAAGCAGATGAAATGGCCCTGCGCAACTGGTGTCGCGCACAGTTGGCCGCCTACAAAGTGCCCAACAAGATTGTCTTCGAGGTGATCCCCCGCACTTCAACAGGGAAAATACAGAAATTTGTATTGCGACAGCGTGCTTCAAAGTTGGTTCTGAAGTAGCCTATATGCCAGAGGCTTCCGTCCGGAACCAACCCGCCCTTGGCAAACCAAGCGATGACCGACCGAGCTTTCGTGCTGTGCTGAGTTCCTGTGACCGCTTTGCAGGGCAACATGCAACCGACCGACCGGCCGATTTGGGCCGGAGAACGGTCTGTGAGTTTGCGGCATTGCATCCGCAGCATCCTCAAAAAAAGACGATATTCCGGGTGCGGACGGCGCGAAGGACGAACGGCTCGGCGTTGTCTGGGGCCGTGACCAGTAGCGCACTCGCGGAGTGCAGAACGATTCCTCGGCTTTGGTTGTGAATCGGCATGCAAAAGTGACCCACTTGGGTGGGTTATGATCATCTAAAACTGACCCACCTGCATTGTTAACATCCGTGCGCTTTGGGCACGGAGGAAGAGCAGGTGTTACTGATGGAAACGGCAATGAAGATCCGAGGCTGGATCTTGGGGG
>SLQN01000036.1 GCA_007131465.1 Paracoccaceae bacterium | reverse complement strand
GCCAGCGCGGTTTCCCAGTCCTGATCGGCCAGCATCTGGTTGCTCAGCCACAATGTCAGGCAATCCACCAGCCGGGGCTGGCCATCCGTGGCGTCCAGCGCGGCGGTCACGTCGAGGGGCGCGGGATGCGTGCGCCAGTCCGGCCCGCGCTGCGCCTGATGATGCGCGATGCGCGCGGCCATCTCGGTGTCATGCGCCTCGGCTGTGGCGATATAGGCGGCAGGTGTGGCGAATTGCAGCGTGCGGGCTTCAGCCAGACGGCTTTTGCCCGACCGCGCGCCCCCGAGATAGAGAATGATCTGCGCCATGCTGCCCCTTGCCCCTGTGGCTTGCGTAAAGCAGATAGGGGGCGGATGCGGCAAGGAGAAAACGCGCATGGTGCCTGCGGCCCGACTGTTCCTGATCCGCCACGCGCCTGCGCGCGATGGGGGCGCATTGGCCGGGCGGCGCGATGTGGCCGCGGATCTGTCCGATGCGGGTGCGGTCGCTGCATTGCACGCGCGTCTGGCTGCGGCGGGGGGCGCGCAGGTGCTGACCAGCCCGGCGCTGCGCTGCGTGCAGACGGCGCAGGCGCTCTGGCCAGACCGCGCGGAGTTCGCGCAGGACGCGCGGCTGTGGGAACAGGATTTCGGCGCGTGGGAAGGGGTGTCTTACCGCGATCTGCCGGACCTTGGCCCGCTGGACGGCGATGCGCTGGCGCAGCACCGCCCGCCGGGTGGCGAGAGCTTTGCCGACATCTGCGCCCGCGTCGCCCCGGTGCTGGAGGGGTTGGGCGACGGCGCGGAAACAGTGGCCATTGTAGCCCATGCAGGCGTGGTGCGCGCAGCACTGGCGCTGGCGCTGGGGACCATCGCCCCGGCGCTGCGGTTTCAGGTCGCGCCGCTGTCGCTGACCGAATTGCAGGCGCTGCCGGGGCAGGGCTGGTCCATTGGCGCCGTGAACTGGCGCGCGCGATGACGCCCTTGCTGCATGTCGCGGGGCATTTCGGCGAATACCTGCAAGGGCGGCTTGGCCCCGGCGGGCCGGTTGTGCTGGTGACGCTGCCTTGCGCGGCGCTGGGCGTGCAGGCGTGGCAAGGCGCAGACGGGTCGCGGCTTCGGCTGGCAGGCGCGGGCTGGCCCCGGCACGCGCTGCGCCCTTTCCTGCGCGATCTGGGCTGCCGGCTTTCCGGGAAGGTGCGGTTGCGCGCTATGGTCCCGGCAGGGCTGGGAACCGGCGTGTCCACGGCGCGGCTGGTGGCGCTGGCGCGGTTGGGCGGGTATGCGGGCGGGCCGGACGCGCTGGCCCGCGCCTGCCTGCGGCTGGAAGGCGCGAGCGACCCGCTGATGTATGCCGCGCCCGCGCGCCTGCTCTGGGCCTCGCGCGTGGGTCTTGCGTTGGACCATCTGCCACCGCTGCCCCCGCACGAGGTGATCGGCGGCTTCTGGGGCAGGCCCGAGCGGACAGATGCCACTGACCAGACTTTTCCCGACATCGCCGATCTGGTGGCCGCCTGGCCATGCGCCGGGGGGCTTGCCGGTTTCGCGGCGCTGGCCAGCGAAAGCGCCCGGCGCACGCAGGCCCTGCGCGGGCCACAAGGTGACCCGACCCCGGCGCTGGCACGGGCGCTGGGCGCGCTGGGCTGGGTGCGCGCGCATACCGGGGCGGCGCGTGGCCTGATCTTCGCGCCGGGGCAGACCCCGGTGAGCGCGCGCGCCAAGCTGCAGGCTGCCGGACTGCGCCATATCCTGCATTTCCGGGCCAGAGAGGCAGGGGCATGAGCTTCGCCGCCATGATGCTGGTCGCGCTGGCGCTTGATCTGGCCCTTGGCTGGCCGCCCGCGCTGTATGCACGCATCGGGCATCCGGTGACATGGCTTGGCGCGCTGATCTCGGCGCTGGAGTCGCGCTGGAACCACCCGCGCCCTGCCCGCAGGCTATGGGGAGCGGCCCTCGCGCTGGTCGTGGTCGGGGTGGCCGCGCTGGTTGGTCTGGTGTTGCAACTGGCGCTGCCTGCGGGTTGGATTGGTATCGTGCTGGGCGGGATACTGGCCTGGCCGCTGGTCGCGCTGCGGTCGATGCATGACCACGTGGCAGCCGTGCTGCATCCGCTGGCGCTGGGTGATCTTCCTGCTGCGCGGCGCGCTGTCAGCATGATCGTCGGGCGTGATCCGGCCGCGCTGGATGAGGCCGGTGTGGCCCGCGCCGCGCTGGAGAGCCTGGCCGAGAACAGTTCCGACGGGATTGTCGCGCCGCTGTTCTGGGGGGCTGTGGCGGGGCTGCCCGGCATCGCGGCCTACAAGGCAATCAACACGCTGGATTCCATGATCGGCCACAAATCCGCTCGCTATGCGGAATTCGGATGGGCCAGCGCGCGGGTGGATGATCTGGCCAATCTGGTGCCCGCACGGCTGACCGGAGTGATATTCGCGCTGGCGTCGGGGCGCTGGCGGGCGGCGATGGGCTGCATGTGGCGCGATGCAGGCAAGCACCGCTCGCCAAATGCGGGCTGGCCCGAAGCTGCGATGGCAGGCGCGCTGGGGGTGCGCCTGTCCGGCCCGCGCCGCTATGGGCTTGAGGTCGCGCAAGAGCCATGGCTCAACCCCGACGCATCCGACCCGGATGTGGCCACGCTGCGACGCGGCCTTGCGCTTTATGCCCGCGCAATGGCCGGAGTTGCGCTGATCCTTGGCGCGGTTGTCTTCGTGTCAGGGTAAGGGCCGCGCCCTACTGTGGTCGAAATTGGGTCCGATTCGTGTCATAATGTCGTGACAGATTAACAGGAAATAAAGAGGCAAGAGCTTATGGATATCGCGTTGCATCTGGGCGTTCATCTGACCGATGACACACAGATACGAAAATGCCTTGAAGCGAACCGCCGCATTCTTGCGGCTGCCGGCGTGCTGGTTCCGCGTCCGGGGCGTTATGTCAGCCTGATGCGCGATGCCGCCAACGAGATTGCGCAGGGCGGCCAAAGCCCCGGTTTCGATGAAACGCTGTTCCAGTCGGTCAAGGCCAGCGACACGACGCGTCGGGTCGTCCTGTCAGCGCCTGGCTTGCTGTCGAAGCTGCCCTTGGCATGCGATGGGCAATCCTTCTATCCCGGCACGCGCGGTCGCATGGCGGCTTACCGGACGCTTCTGGCGGGACATGACATCTCGATCTACCTTGCAATCCGCAACCCGGCGTCCTTCGTGCCCGCGCTGTTGCGCGAATTGCAGGATTTCGAGCAGGCCGAAATCCTGCAAAACCTGCGGCCCGAAGACCTGCGCTGGTCGCAACTGGTCGAGGATATCCGCAGCGTATGGCCCGAAGCGCCGGTCACGCTGTGGTGCGACGAGGATACGCCCTTCATCTGGCATCGCCTGCTGCGGCTGGTGTCGGGTCATGACCCGGAAACCGAGTTCGAGGACAGCTTCGCCTGGTTCGATTCCGTCATGCTGCGGGGCGGCAGCGCAAAGCTGGCGGCCTATCTGGACGCCACTCCGCCACTGGATGAAGCGCATCGCCAGCAGATCATCTCGGCCTTTCTGGACAAGTTTTGCGACGCGGCAAAGCTCGATGTCGACGTCAGCGCCGCCGGGTGGGACGAAACGCAGGTCGATGCCCTGTCAGAGCTTTACGAGGATGACGTCGAACAGATCCGCCTGATGGACGGGGTTCGCGTCATCCAGCCGTAAAGCTGCCTACACCATTCCCAACGCGGCCTTGTAGAGGTCGAGCACCGCCTCTTCCTCGGCAATCTCGTCGGGTTTGCGCTTGCGCATGGCGATGATCTTGCGCAGCACCTTGGTGTCATAGCCGCGCCCCTTGGCTTCGGCCATGACTTCCTTCTGCTGGTCGGTAATATCCTTCTTCTCGGCTTCCAGATGCTCATAGCGTTCAATGAACTGGCGCAGTTCATCGGCGGTGACGTTATAGCTGTCCTGGGTGATGTCGCTCATGGGTGCTGCCTCTGCTCTGGGTCTGTTGCTCTGCCCCCGCTCTTGCCCAATCGCGCCTGCGCTTGCAAGCCGTCTTCCCGCGCGCGCGGGCCATTGCGTCAACGTGCTGCGAACGCAAAATAGATTTCAATTGAAAATATCTGTCGGGTCGGTATGGTTGGGCAGGTGGATGAAGGGAAGGTCATGGCGAAAGCGGGAAACAAGGCATTGCGAAAATTCGAGAAATCGCTGCCGATCGCGCTGTTGCGCGCGCGCGAGGCGACGACGCGGCTGTTCAAGCCCTTCATCGACAGCCATGACCTGACGATGCCGCAATGGCGCGTGTTGCGCGCGCTTGCCGAGGACGAGGCGCTGGACGCCAAGACGCTGGCAGAACGCTGCGTCATCCTGCCGCCGTCATTGACGCGCATCTTTCGCGGCCTGACCCAGCGCGGGCTGATCGAACAGGTGGACTGCAACGATGCCCGCCGCCATATGGTGCGACTGACAGCCGCTGGCCGCGCCATGTTCGAAGAGGTCGTGCAGGAGTCCGAGCCCTGCTACACCACTCTGGCCGCCGCTTTCGGCCCGGAACGGCTGGATGAGTTGCTGGATCTGCTGAACGACTTGCGTGACACGGTCACGACAATGGGCGACACGCAGCGCGTAGTTGAAACACCGCTGCGCAAGGTTGCCGGGCGGGGCTAGGGCACCCTCAGCCGTGGCGTTTCAGCACCAGAACCGCGTTCATGCCGCCAAAGGCGAAGGCGTTCGACATCACGACCGACACATGCGCGCTGCGCGCAATATTGGGCACGACATCCAGGGCGATCTCGGGGTCGGGTTCGGTGTAATTCACCGTGGGCGCGATGATTCCGTCCTGCAACGCCATCAGGCAGGCCAGCAATTCCACTGCACTCGTGCCGCCGATCAGGTGGCCATGCATGGATTTGGTCGAAGACACCGGAACCTGCGCCGCCCTTTCGCCCAGCACGATATGCAGCGCCTGCGCTTCGGTCCGGTCATTGGCGGTTGTCCCTGTGCCATGCGCATTGACGTAATCCACAGCGTCAGGCGGTAGCCCGGCATCACTCAGCGCGGCGCGCATCGCGCGGACCGGGCCATCCAGATCGGGCATGACGATGTCACCGGCATCCGAACTCATCCCGAAGCCCGCGACCTCGGCCAGAATGGTCGCGCCGCGTGCGCGCGCGTGCTCCAACCCCTCGAACACGAAGACCGCGCCGCCTTCGCCCTGCACCATGCCCGCGCGGTCGCGCGAAAACGGGCGGCAGGTATCGCGCGCCATCACGCGCAGCCCTTCCCACGCCTTGATCCCGCCGAAACACAGCATCGCCTCGGAACCGCCGGTCAGCATCACATCGGCCGCACCCGCACGCACAAGCTGAAATGCCTGCCCCATCGCATGATTGGCCGACGCACAGGCGGTCGAGGTGGTGAAGCTTGGCCCCTTCAATCCGAATTCCATCGCCACATGGGACGCGGCTGCATTGTGCATCAGGCGCGGCACGACGAAGGGATGCACGCGGTTTTTCCCCTCCTCATATACAGCGCGGTAATTGTCATCGACTGTCGTATTGCCGCCCCCCGCCGTGCCCAGCACTACGCCTGCGCGTAGGCCAAGCGTGTCGTCCAGCACAAGCCCGGATTGCGCGAGCGCCTGCCGCGCCGAAACCAGTGCGATTTGCGAAAAGCGGTCCAGCAGCGAAAGCCGCGTCTTGGGGAAATGGTCTTCAGGCGCGAAGCCCCGGATTTCCGCCCCGACCTGGATGGACAAGCGGTCCACATCACGGCAGGTCAGCGGCCCGATCGCGCAGCGCCCGTCGCGCAGTGCCGCGAATGTTCCGGGCAGGTCAGCCCCAAGCGGGTTCAGTGTCCCCGCGCCCGTAATCACAACGCGCGTCATGCAGCCTGACGGGCCACCAGTTTTTCGACCTCTGCGATGATCGCGCCCACGGAAGAGATGTCGAATCCCGACTGGCCGGGCGTGTTGGCATTGAACGGAACCGAGATGCCGAAGGCTTCCTCGATCCCGAAGATGCATTCGACCAGCCCCAGACTGTCAACGCCCAGATCGGCCAGACGGCTGTCCGGGGTCAGGTCAGCCGGGTCGATCAACGCCTGATCGGCGATGATGGCTTTCACACGCTCCGCTATCGGGTCGTTGCCGTGCATGATATCGAGTCCCATCGGAAGCACTCCTTGCTGTCGCGTGCGCCCTGTATCGTGCCCGACTGTAACAGTTTCGTAACAAGGGGCCAAATCAATTCGGCGCACAGGCGCGCCATGCGATCCCGTTGCGCAAGGCCCACAGGTTTACCGCGCGCAGCCCTGGCCCGGGTCAGATCCGCAAACCGTTCTCGACCGCGCCCGCACGCAGCAGCGCGTCATAGATCTTCGCATCGCGGCCATACATGTCATCGCGGAAATTCAACGCGCCGCGCACATTGGTAAAGGCCGTGCGATAGACCAGATGCACGGGCACAGGCTCGTCCAGATAGACGCGCGTCTGCTGGCGGGTGTTCAGGGTCGAATGATACAGGCCCTGGGGGTCGCTGGTCTGGCGCGAGAGCAGTTCATAGGCGAAATCGCGCGGATCGTTCAGTCGGATGCAGCCCGAGGAATGCGTCCGGACCGTGGTGCGGAACAGATGCCGTTCAGGTGTGTCATGCAGGTAGATCGCATAGGGGTTGGGAAACATGAACTTCACTTCGCCCAGGGCGTTGCTTGGCCCCGGAGGCTGGCGCACATTGAAGGGAAAATTCGCGGGGGTGTAGCGCGCGAAATTGACCGCTTCGCGCGGCACGACACGCCCACGCGCATCGACGATCTGCAAATGCCGCGCCCCGCCCGAAGCCAGCGCCCCCCAATAGGACCGCGCAATGATCGAACGCGGCAAGGTCCAGTCGGGATTGATCTCCATATAGGTCATCTTGTCGGAGAATTCGGGGGTTTGCCGGTCCGACGCCTGCGCGCCGATCACCGAGACGGTCTCGAACGTGACCTGATCATGGTCAATGATCTTGCTGGTGAAATCGGTCAGGTTGACCCAGATATGCCGGTCGCCGCGCGGGATGTTCAGCCAGCGCTCGCGCTCCATCGCCACGATGACGGATTTCAGACGCTCCTCGGGGGGGACATTCAGTGCGCGCACGGTCGCGGCCCCGGCTATGCCATCCGCCTCCAGCCCGTGGTTGATCTGAAAATTCAGCACGGCCGATTGCAGGGATGCGTCATAGCTGGCCGTGGCTGATCGCGCCAGATACCCCATCGCGATCAGCCGGTTGCGCAGGGCGATTACCTCGCGCCCCGATGTGCCGGGGGTGAAGCGGGCCTCGGGGACAGTAGGCCCCCAGCCGCCCGCAGCGATCACCCCTTCAAGTTCCTGCCGGGCGCGGAACAGCCGGGCATATTCGGGCGCTTTCGGGGCAAGGTTGCGAATAAAGGTGACGGGCGCGCTGCCGGCAAATTCCGTCAGCAGCTTTTCAGGGTCGGGGCGCGGCAGGGCGCGCACGATGCTGCGGTCAATCTGGCGCGGGTCCAGAACACCGCTGGTGATATCGCGAGCATATTGCAGGAAAACCTTCGTGACCTTCGCTTCCAGCCGGGCGCGGTCGCGTTCGCTCTCCACCGCCTCGAAGGCCGCGATCAGGCCAGGCGCATCATAGCGCGCCGACGGCAGCCCGTGTTCATGCGCGCGCGCCAGAGCATTGAGAAGTGCCGTACGGCGTTCGGCATGCTCCGCGCCTGTCCACAAGGGGGCGTAGTCCCGCTCGCGGTAGAAGCCTGAAGTCTTTGCGTCGGACGCGACGCTTTCGGCCAGCGTCTGGCGAAACGCCGGGAACTGCTGCGCGACAGCGATTTCGGCCATCCCCAGAATAGTCACCAGACCAATAGCCGCCAGCACCCGGACGGCCTTGAGCGTAAACATATCAAACATTTTCAACATCCTGAATCACATCCCCCGAAGTAGGCAGCGTAGCGGTCTCGGGGTCCAGTCACAAGACTGAGAGACCGCCACACACCCCGGCGCGTGTTGCATTCAGACTTCATTTACGCTCTTTCGTTATGGTGGAGGGATGCAGACCGAAGCCTTGTCAGATCGCGTCCAGATGCGCATGCAACACCCTGTCTTGTGCGGATAGTGGCAAGTTTCCGCTCAAACTGCCTTGTCCGCGGCATCGGGCAAAGGAATCACCTTGGGACAATGCGTCGGGTGTGGCAAACCCGTCACATAAAAGACGCGGTACGAGTAGCGTGATACGCAGATAATCGAAGCGCGGGCAGACAAGCCTGAGAAGCGACAGGCCCACCGGCGGGCAGGGCCTGAAACGAAACAGGGACAGAGAACTGATGCATCAAGTAACGACACTGAACATGACGCGGCGCTCGATCCTGGGTGCTTTCGCGGCGACAGCGGTTATGGCCGCGCCCTTCTTTCCCGGCGTTACGGCCTATGCGCGCGGCGCGGGCGACATCCGCCGCCTGCATTTCTATTCCGGGCGCACGGGCGAGTCGATGAACCTCGTCTACTGGATCGACGGCAAGTACGTTCCGGAATCGCTGGCCGAGATCAACCATTTCTTCCGCGACTGGCGTAACAACGCTGTCCACAATATCGATGCCCGCACAATCGATTTTCTGGCCGCGACCCACAACATATTGCGCGTGAACGAACCCTACATGTTGCTGTCGGGCTTTCGTTCGCCCCAGACAAATGCCATGCTGCGCGCCCGGTCGCGCAATGTGGCGCAGAATTCGCTCCACCTGCGCGGACAGGCGGCGGATGTGCGGTTGCGTTCGCGCAGCGTCGCGCAGATCGCGCGGGCGGCGACAGCCTGCAACGCGGGTGGCGTGGGGCGGTATTCGCGCTCTGATTTTGTGCATTTCGATTGTGGCGCAGTGCGGTCCTGGGGCACCTGACGAAATCTGCCTGACACGGCCTGCCTGACACTGGCCTCGCGAGAAGCGGGGCGGCGGGTCTCTGTTCCATCTCAACGTTTTGCAAACTGGTCACTTTCGCGCAAGACCAGTCATCAATTCTCAATTTTCGTGGCATATTGATGTCGCAAGGCGTATATTTGCCAACAAATATGGTGAACAACCGGCATCTGCCACGTGTTCTGTGGCGGAGGGGCGCAAGGTGCGGCTGGTGAAACGGGGTGAGTGACCGTGCTGGACTTCGAGAATGTAAGCAAATCTTTCTGGACGGGGACACAGCGCAAGATCATCCTTGAAGACGCAACCTTTTCGGTACAGCCCGGCGTGAACCTCGGGATTCTGGCAAAGAACGGCACGGGCAAGACCACCGTCATCAACATGATGGCGGGGCTGGAAAAGCCCGACAGCGGCAAGATCGTGCGCAATTGCAGCGTCTCGTTTCCGCTGGGCTTCATGGGCGGACTTGAATCCAAGCATACCGCGACCGAGAATGTGCGCTATATCGCAGCACTCTACAGCTTGGATCAGGATGAGGTTGAAGCCTTCTGCCGCTGGCTGTGCGATATCGGCGAATATTTCGATATGCCGCTGGGAACCTACAGCCAGGGGATGCGCGCGCGGCTGTCGCTATCCTTGATGCTGGCGATCAGGTTCGACGTGTATCTTGTGGATGAAGGCATGCCCACGACCACTGATGTCGGCTTCAACCGGCGTGCTGGCGGCGTGATGCGCGAAAAGTTCGAGTCTGCCACACTTGTGATCGTTTCTCATGATATGCAGACACTCTCGCGGTTCTGCACATCGGCAGCCGTGATGCACGAAGGGAAGCTGTATTTCTTCGACAGCTTGCAGGAAGCCAAGGCGTTATATGACTACACAGAATAAATCTCAGCGGTTCCGGTTGCGACGTGCGACACCGGCCAGCGCCCCGGCAGATGTGCAGGGCGCGGCGTCGCTTTCCCTGTATTCCGAGGAGTCTCCGGGCAAGGTGGCTGCGCCCACACCTGCCTATACCTTGCGCAGGCAACCGAAGGCCGATGGCGGACGCGTACCTGCCGCG
>SLQN01000126.1 GCA_007131465.1 Paracoccaceae bacterium | reverse complement strand
GGATCGACTGGGGCGATGGCAGTGCGGCAGTGGTGGTTGCGGCGTCGGCGGAGCGCGGCGTGACGGCAAGCCATGTCTATGCGCAGGACGGGTCCTACACGGTGACGCTGACGCCGCTGGACGATGCGGATGCGGCAGGCGCGGCGGTGACGCGCGATGTGGTGGTGGCGAATGCGGCGCCTGTCTTTGTTCCGGTCGTGCAGGACGACGCGCAGGTTGCCTTTCGCGTCGATCGTGTCGGCGCATCGGGTGAGGGGCAGGTCGTTCTGTCTGGGGATTTCACTGACCCGGGTCTGAATGACATGCACCGGATCATCATCAACTGGGGCGACGGGGAAAGCTCGATTGAAACCTTGACGCCGGGCACGCGATCTTTCGCGGTTTCTCATACCTATATCCAGCCTGGCATCTACAATGTCGACGTAACGCTGTCAGACACCGATGGTGGTGAGGCTCAGGCGACCGGGACGGCGCGGTTCGGCAATATCTCTGTGACCGAGGCGGGAGAATTGCGGCTGATCGCCCGGGACGAAGGCAGCCGCGCCGTCTTGCGATCCGTCGACAGCCATCTGCGTGAAACCCTTGGCCTGCCGCATGACGGCCGCATACTCGCGCTTGATACGGGACCGGGCATGGTGGCTGATCCCAGCTTCAATGCGCTGGTCCTGCCCGTACCGGGGAGCAGCATACGTTATTTCAGAGCAGAAGGCATAAATTCGGTTCTGGCCGAAGGCGGCCCTGGCGATGACGTCTTTCTGATCTACCCGGATGTGACCTTGCCAAGCGAACTGAATGGTGGCGGTGGAAATGATATTCTGATGGGCGGCGCTGGTCCCAGCCGTATATCTGGGGGGCCGGGTGACGACCAGGTGTTTGACCCGACCGGACGGGCCATGATCGACGGTGGCGACGGGCAGGACATCTATGGCCTGAGCCCGATCACCCCGATTGCCCGCTGGTCCTTTGGCGATCTTGCAGACCGGGTTCTGATTGACCCGGTCTCGGGTCTGGAGATGCAGCTTCTTGACGATGCCGGTGAGGACAGGGGTGATACGCCACAGGATCGACCGCATGAGGAGAACCGGGGCCTCGCTTTCTCCGGTAACGCCGCACTGCGCGCGATGCACGATCCAAGTCTTGCGCTGGCTTCCGGGACCGTGCAACTTTGGCTGAAGGCGGGTGATCTCGTGCCCACGACCGGGGCACCTCAGGTGCTTGTATCGAAGGTGGATCCCGATGGCGCGCTCTTTGAGATCGTGCTGGAGGGAGACAGGCTGGCCGTTACCATTGCCGACAGTGCAGGGCGGGAAACGCTGCGTACCGAGTTCGGGGTGCAACCTGGTAGCTGGCGACATATCGCGGTTGCTTTCGGGCCCGATGGTTTGCAACTTTCCGTTGACGGGATCATCGTGGCAGAGAGCAGCTTCGCCGGGGGATTGGCGCAGAACTCCGGTGCGCTGATGATCGGTGCGCGCGGTGATCCAACTGAGCAGGCCGGATTTGGGGATACGCTGCACGGTGTCATTGGCGCATTGACGATCCATGACATCCGGTTCGGGGAGGAGGCGCTTGCAGCGCTGATGGAACATGGGCCTCGCGCGCAGCTCGCCATGATCGGGGGACAGGCGTTGGCTCTGATGTCATCGCTGCCCGAGGCACCTGGTGATTACGGCTATGCCTTCGATGGCGGAACGCTGTTTCTTACCGGCGCTGCGGCACCAGTGGGTCTTCAAGGTATCGAGATCATGCAATTCGCGGGCGGCGAACGTGCGTTGTTGCTGGGAGCCGGATCGGTATTCGATGGTGTGATCGGCCGAGACGCCCTTGACGAATTCGCGCGGGGCAACCGACTGTATATCCTTTCCGCACCCGGCACGCCTGCTGAATTGGAAGGGATCTGGTCCTATCGCGGGGTCGAGGCGGGCGCGGTTTCGGATTTTCATATCTACGAAGACGAAGACAGCGATCTTGTTGTCATGGTGCTGGACGGCGTTGACCTGGAGGTTTCACTTGCCCCGGCGCAAACCTTGAACGGCTCGCGGGCTTTGGTCTTTGCGTCGCCGTTCCGTCTGGACCTGCCGCGATTGGTATTCACATTGATCAAGATGGTTGAAGGGTCGAATGAGATTATTAGAGAAGCTGTCGAATATGGTGCCCTGACAGATGTTTCCTTCCGCTTCGGGATCGAGGGCAGCATCGCTGCCATCGTGCCCTCTGAGACGAATCTGCCTCTTGAGGGCCGCACGTTACAGTTCTGGTTCTTGGCGGCCGACACGAACCGGACGATGACAGTTCTGGCGCAGCGTGCCGACAGCGATAACGGGGTGGTCGTGAAAATCGAAGACGGCCGATTGGTGCTGCGCAAGACCGTGGATGGCGAAACACAGGAGAGCAAAGCTGACCTGGTCCTGACGCCCGATCTCTGGATGCTTCTCTCGCTTGTCTGGACCGAAGATGCGTTGCAGCTCTGGATCGACGGACATCTTGTAGCAACTGTCGCGGGTGGAGCCTCTGCGAACCTTGCATTACGCTGTGCGCCAACAGTCTTGGGGGCTGATTTCACGCCGCAGAATGGCGCGTCCACAGACCAGGTTTCTGTTTTCGAAAGCTTCACTGGCGAGGTGACGGGAATTGAAATCTTCGAGCAGGACGTGGACGGTACAGCGCTGCCGCTGATCGTCGATCCGAAGGCGTTCCACGAGGAAGGCGTGGCAGATGCATGTGGAATTGCAGTTTCCTCGGCAGGCGAATGGCTTGACATCACGCCCATCGCCGCCGAATGATTACGTATTGAAAAAGAAGGCAGATTGGCGTTTCTGACGAGGCGGGAATGGAAACGCTGATGTTCCAACCAGTTGTAATCGCGATCCGACATAGACTTTAGGGAGAAGATGGACAGAATGACCGACAACAAGAAAACTGCCCCAAGCGCGCCAGTGGTCGTCTGGGATGACAGTGCAATGACCACAGCATTTGCGAATGTGGTCAACATCCAGTCGAGCCAGGAGCAAGTCGATGTCTTCATGGGCACGAACCAGACCTGGAACCCGAGCGGTGACAATTCCGAGGTTCGCGTACAACTGGCGCATCGTGTGATCATGACGCCGATTGCGGCGAAGCGCATGGCTGCGGCCCTGAGTGGCGTCATCGAGCAATATGAAGCACGCTACGGGGAGTTGAAGGACGGCACCCCTCGGTAATTCCGTCCGCGGCACGACCTTCGAGACAACACAATGACAATCGCAGACTTAAAGACGAAGGCGCATGCGGTTCTGCCGGGATCGACGCAAACTTCGCATCTGGTATCTGCGCGTGATCTGGAGGCGCTGGCACCGCTTTGGCTGCATATGCAGATCGAGCAGAGCGGCGCACGTGGTGGGGCCGTGTTTCTTGAAGCCAGCGGGCAGTTGCGCGTGCTTGCTGCACAGGGTGGTGATGCCGAGACTGTGCTGAAGCCGGTCGCGCAGGCCGCTCTGAAGGCAGACCGAGCGAGCGTTCTGCGCCGCGATGACGGCAATGGTGCTTTTGTTGCGCAACCGCTCGGGTTCGACCTGCCCGGAAAGGGGCAACGGGCGGACTGGCGCTGCGCCGTTGCGCTCAGTATCGACTCGGCGAATCCGGCGCGGATGCGTTCTGCATTGCAGGGTCTTGCCTGGGGGGGGGCCTGGCTGCGCGAGCGCGCGGCGCGGGATGCGCTTGGTCATCTTGCGGAGCGCGGCGACCGTCTCTCGGCTGCGCAGCGCCTGATGGTCGCGGTGCAGGAACCGCGCGCGGCGCAGGCTGCAGCATTGCGCCTGACCACCGAGTTGTCCCATATGCTGGGCGCAGACCGGGCGGTCGTTGCGTTGCGCCGCTTTATGCGCACCGAGATCATGGCCGTGTCCCATTCCGCCGAATTCGGCAAGCGTGTCCGCCTCACCCGATTGGTGACCCAGGCCATGGACGAAGCCCTGTCACAACGCGCCGCTCTGACCTGGCCCGAACGGCAAGACGAGCCCAACGCGACACGGGCGCAAGCCGCGCTTTCCCATGACAGGGGAGGGGCTGCGGTGCTCACCGTGCCCTTTCTTGTGGAGGGTGGTCGCTGGGGCGGGGCGGTGACAATCGAGCGATCGGCAGACCGTCCGTTCTCGGCAGATGAGGTCGCGCTGGTAGATGCTTCGGTCGCGTTGGCCGGCCCTTCGCTGCACGACAAGGCCGAGAACCAGAGATGGCTGATCGTAAAGATCTGGCAAAGCCTACGAACACAGTTCTCGCGGATGTTTGGTCCGGGACATGCCGGGCGCAAGCTGGCGGGAATCGTACTTGTTGCGGCGACGGCGCTCTTCTCCACATGGAGCGGGCCTTACCGCGTCACTGCCGACGCCACAGTGCAGGGCGCTGTGGAACGCAGCCTGATCGCACCCTTTGATGGTTTTCTGCGCAGCGCGATGGCCCGGCCGGGGGATATCTTGCAACAGGGCGCAATACTGGCCACACTCGATGACCGCGATCTGGTCCTGGAGCGGTTGCGCTGGCTGACGGAAATCCGCCAGCGCGAACTGGAATATGGTCAGGCCATCGGGCGGCGCGAGCGGTCCGAGGCCGATCTGATCCGCGCGCAGATCGAGCAGGCCGGGGCGCAGCTTGCGATGGTCGAGGCCCGGATTGCGCGTGCGCGGGTCGAGATGCCTTTCGACGGCATGGTTGTCGCGGGCGACCAGAGCCAGAACATCGGCGCATCCGTGCAACTGGGCGATCTGCTGTTCCAGGTCGTGCCGGATTCGAATTACCGTATCGTCCTGAACGTGGACGAGCGATACATCCGGGATTTGACCCCTGGCCAAACCGGCACGCTGGTCCTGTCGGCCTTGCCGGGTGATGGCTTTCCGGTCAGCCTGGAACGGGTCACATCGGTTGCACGTGCGTCCGAGGGTCGCAACCTGTTTCGCGCCGATGCGGTGCTGCTGCACGCATCACCCGATTTCAGGCCGGGCATGACCGGGATCGTGAAAATCGAGGTTGACGAACGCCTGATGATCGACATCTGGTCCGCACCGATGCGCAATTGGGCGCGGCTGACCTTCTGGTCGTGGCTGGGCTAATGACGCAATCCGCCTTCAGTCCAAACTGGTTCCGTGTCGCCGGGTTGCGCCCGCGCCTGCGCGCCCATACGCGAACGCATCGCCAGCTCTTTCGAGGGGCGGACTGGTATGTCGTGCAGAACGATCAGACCGGACAGTTCCACCGCATCTCGCCGACGGCAAACCACATGGCAGGGCTGATGAATGGCCGCAGAACGCTGGAAGAAATCTGGCAGGCCACTATCGAATGGATGGGAGAGGAGGCCGATCCGCCCACACAGGATGACGTGATTCGCCTGCTGTCTCAGCTTCATTCTGCCGATCTGCTGGCCGGGGATGTGCCGCCCGACCTGGGCGAGCTGGCGCATCGTGCAGATGATCGTGCGCGAAAGGCGATGATGGCGCGACTGCGCAACCCGCTCGCGCTACGGCTTCCGCTGGTGGATCCCGACCGCTTTCTTTCGGCAACGCTGCCATTGGCGCGCCCTTTCTTTACGCTGTTCGGCGCGCTCCTTTGGCTTGGGGTCGTGACTGCGGGCGCAGCTATTGCCGTGCTAAACTGGGGGCCTCTGACCGAGACAGTGATGGACCGTGTGCTTATCGCGGAAAACCTGATCCTGCTGGCTGTGACATATCCGGTAATCAAGGCGCTGCACGAACTTGGCCACGGCTATGCCGCAAAGGTCTGGGGCGGTTCGGTGCATGAAATGGGGCTGATGTTCCTCGTGCTGATTCCGGTTCCTTATGTGGACGCCTCGACCGCCTATGGCTTCCCCTCAAAGTGGCGGCGCGCGGTAGTTGGCGGTGCGGGTATCCTTGTCGAGCTGTTCCTGGCCGGAATCGCGATGATCGTCTGGCTGAATGCCGAGCCGGGTCTGATCAGGGCCGCTGCGCTGAACGTGGCGCTCATCGGCGGCGTCTCGACGCTGCTGTTCAATGGGAACCCGCTTCTTCGGTTCGATGGATATTATGTCCTGACCGATCTGGTCGAGATCCCCAATCTGGGGACGCGCGCCAATCGGCACGTGCAGCATCTGATCAAGCGCTATGCCTTTGGCCTGCGCGACAGTATTTCGCCAGCCACCGCTCGGGGCGAGAGCGTCTGGTTCGTTCTGTATTCGGTCTTTGCCGCGATCTACCGGTTGTTTATCATGATGGTGATCGCACTTTTCCTTGCGTCCAAGTTCTTCTTTGTTGGTGTGCTGCTGGCGCTCTGGGCAGTTTGGATGTCGGTGATCTGGCCGCTCCTGAAGGGGCTCTGGTGGGTCTGGGACTCGGCCGAACTTGGTCCGCGCCGCGGACGCGCCATTGTCGTGACAGGATCGACAATCGCCGCGCTGGTCGGGGCAATCCTGTTGGTACCGTTGCCCTATGCGACCAAGCTGGACGGCGTCATCAGTCTGCCGGAATCCGCACATCTGCGTGCAGGCGCGAGCGGGTCTCTGGCCGAACGCAGCACTGCGACAGATGAAATCGTGACGGCACAGCGCAGGCTTTATCGTCTTCGGGAGCCGGAACTGATGGACCGTCGCGAAATCCTGCGCGCGCAGCGGCGGGAATTTGCCTTGCGGCTGGCGCAGGAGCGCACACGTGATCGGACCCGCGAGGCCATTCTGGAGGCCCAGCTTGAGAGTATTGACGATGCGCTGGACCTGCTCGACGCGCGCATTGCGGCACTGGATGTGCTCAGCCCGAGCGATGGTCGCTTTATCGGGCTTTTGTCGGATGACGACCTGGGGCGCTATGTGACGCGGGGCACGCTGGTCGGATATGTTCTCGGTGAAGGTGATCCCTTTATCCGTGCAGTGGTGACGGCGGATCGCGCGGATCTGGTCTACAACCGGATCGAAGGGGCCGAGTATCGGCTGGCCGGTACGCCGCGCGAGGTCCGCACAGCCGAACTGATGCGGGCAACACCAAAGGCACAGCGCCAGCTTCCCTCGGCCGCGCTCGGGACGGCGGGCGGCGGATCCATTCCGGTGGATCCGGCCTCTCGTGATCCTAACCAGCCCGACGCAATCGAGCCGGTCTTTGTCGTCGACCTCAAGATTGACCTGCCACCTGACGAGGTAATGGCGGGCATGCGTGCGTTTGTCCGAATCAACCACGGCACGGCAACGCTGTCCGAGCGCCTGCACCGCGAGATCCGGCAGCTATTCCTCAGGCGCTTCGATGTCTGATGTGGCGCGGGATGCCATGAGGGCTTTGCCGTCGGCCGACCGGATCGCGCGTGATCCGCACTTTCGCGTCGAACGTGAATGGCAGCGCGAGACGAAGCTGAACCGCGCCATGGCGTCCGCAGTCGGTACGGCGCAGGGCTGGCTCGCGCCCTATCGCCCCTGGCTGCTGCGCCGGGTGGTGCGGGCTGTTGACCGGGCCGAGGCCGAAATGGGGGTACTTGATTGCGATGCCCTTCTCGCGCGGGTGCGCGCCTGTGCCCGTGATGCCCGTCGGCAAGACCCTGGCTGCCTGGCCTATGTCGGGCCGGTCTTTGCGCTGGTACGTCGCGCCGCAGAGTTGTCCCTGGGGATGCGTCATCACCCTGTGCAGCTGATGGGCGGCTATGCGATGATGCGCGGGGCCCTTGCCGAGATGCAGACCGGCGAAGGCAAGACACTGACCGCAACACTTACGGCGGCTGGCATGGCCCTGACGGGGCGTCCCGTGCATGTCGTGACCGTTAATGATTATCTGGCCGCTCGGGACGCCAGAGAAATGGAACCTCTCTATCGCGCGCTTGGCCTGAATGTCGGCGTCGTTACGGCTGGCATGGCACCGGACGAACGGCGGCGGGCCTACCTTGCCGACATCACCTATTGCACGAACAAGGAACTGGCCTTCGATCACCTGCGCGACAGGCTGGCACGCGGCCCAGAGACCGGGCCCCTGGCGCGGCGGGCGGCATTGCTGCGCGGCGGCGGAACGGCGTCGGAAGGGACCTTGTTGCGAGGGTTGTCCTTTGCCCTTGTTGACGAGGCAGACAGCGTCTTTATCGACGAGGCCCGCACGCCGCTGATCCTGTCGGGCGAGGGCCCCGCGCTTTATCACCCCGATTTGCTTGCGGGTGCAATGACCTTGGCCGGACGACTGAGACGGGGACGCGACTGGGTGATGCATGGCGGCGAACGGCGCGCCGAATTGACGGGTCAGGGAACGGCCCGCCTCAGCGACATGGTCGAGGATGGTGCGCTGAGAAACCGCATATTGCGTGAGGATCTGGTGCTGAAGGCCCTTACGGCGCAGCATGTCCTGATCCGGGACGAGAACTATCTGGTTGTCGATGGCGGTGTCCAGATCATCGATGAATATACCGGCCGCGTGATGAAAGACCGTTCCTGGAACGAGGGGCTGCAGCAATTGGTCGAGTTGAAGGAAGGACTGGACCTGTCGCGCGGACGCGTGACGCTGGCGCGAACCACCTATCAGCGGTTTTTCCGCCGCTATGATCGCCTGGCCGCCATGACCGGAACCGCACGCGAGGTGGCGCGCGAGCTCTGGCAGGTTTACCGGCTGCCGGTGGCAACCATCCCGCCGCACCGGCCCAACCGCCGGATCGTCCTGCCCAGCCGGATTGTGAGAACCGAGCAACGTAAATGGGCCCTCATCGCCGAGGAGGCGCAGCGCCACGCCGCCGCCGGGGTTCCGGTGCTGATCGGAACGCGGTCTGTCGTGGCAAGCGCACGGGCCTCCGACGCGCTGACGCGCATCGGTGTGGCACATGAGGTCCTGTCAGCCGCGCAGGACGCCGAAGAAGCGCGCAAGATCGCTGAGGCGGGGCAGGCCGGGCGTGTGACCGTTGCCACGAACATGGCTGGCCGTGGCGCGGATATCCGGCTGCAACACGGTGTGGCTGCGCGGGGCGGTCTGTGTGTGCTGATGTCAGAGCGTCACGACAGCGCGCGCATCGACCGTCAGCTTATTGGGCGTGCGGGTCGGCAGGGCGAGCCGGGACGCTGCATTGCGATCCTGTCGCGCGAGGATCCGCTGATCACTACCGATCCGCCCGCCCTCGCACGCGCATTTTCGCAGATGCCTTTTGGTGTATCGGGCAATCTGGCACACCGCATGGCACAAAGGCGGGCCGAGAAACTTCATGCCCGGATGCGCCGCGATCTACTCAGACAGGATGAGGTTCTCAATGATGCAATGTCTTTCGTGGGGGCGCCGGAGTAACGCGGCCTTTCTGGCGGGCCTGTTCTTGGCAACGGGCGTTCATGCCGAGACTCAGCCCGGTGGCTTCAACTGCTTGATCGAACCCAGCCAGCTTGTGCGGCTGGGCAGCCCGGTTGACGGGGTCCTGCGGGAAGTTCGGGTCGAACGCGGCAGTCCTGTGCAGGCCGGTGATATTGTGGCCCGTGTAAGCAGCGAGGTTAAACAGGCGACCGTCGATCTGCTCCGTTTGCAGGCCGAAGAGACGTCGAGCATCGCGGCACGAGTGGCACAGCGGGATTTTACCCTGCTTCGGCTCGAACGGGCGCGCGCGCTTCTCGAACGACAAGCCATTGCACTGGGACAGGTTGAGGAACTGGAGGCCGAATCCGATGTTCGCAATGCCGAGCTCGCCGCCGCCTACACCCTCCAGAAGATCGCGGAGATGGAGCTTCGGCGCGCAGAGGCCGACCTTGACCGGCACAGCATCACCAGCCCGATCACCGGTGTGGTTTCCGAAAGGATCCTGGCACCGGGCGAGTATGTGTTTCAAGACCGCGAGATCGCCACGATTGCGGTTCTCGATCCGCTGCATGTCGAGGTGTTTCTGCCCGTCGCGATGTATCCCACCCTCTCGTTGGGGCAGAGAGCCTCGATCGAGCCGGACCTGCCCGGTATTGCGCCACGGACGGCGACGGTCGTGGTCATCGACTCTGTATTTGACGCGACGTCAAATACGTTTGGCGTGCGGTTGACGATTGAGAACGAAGACCTTG
>SLQN01000549.1 GCA_007131465.1 Paracoccaceae bacterium | reverse complement strand
CGACAGCCGCGAAACCCTGCCCTTTATCGTGCGCGAGTAGGCGTCATGCCTCGCGCCGCGCGAAGATGAATGCGTTGCCATGGCGCGCATATCCTGCCGCCGCGTAGAACCCCACGGCATCTGGCGCGGACAACAAGAGGCAGGTTTTCACGCCGGGGGCTGCGCGGGCGGTTTCTTCCAGCAGCGCCTTGCCGATCCCCCTGCCCTGATAGCCCGCCGCGACGCAGAGATCGGAACAATACAGGCAATAGGCCCAGTCCGTGATCGACCGTGCCAGCCCCACCAACACAGCCTCGTCGCGCGCGGTGATCACCAGTTGCGCGCCGCGCAACATCGCCTCCAGCCGATCCGGGTTTGAGGGATGACGCGGGGCAAGACCGGACACCTGCAAGACCGCCGCAAACTCTGCCGCGGTCAGATCAGGCTCTTGCTGGTAAGTGATCATCGGGCCGCTGCGGCTTCCATTGCCGGGCGGATACGGCTTTCCACGACCTGACGCGTGATCGGCCCGGCAAAGCGCAGCATGATCGTGCCATCGCCCGCCACCACATAGGTTTCCGGCACACCATAAAGCCCCCAGTCCAGCGCCATCCGACCCGCGACATCCTGCCCGCTGGCGGCAAACGGATTGCCCAGTTCGTCCAGGAAATCCAGCGCCCGGTCAGCCTGGTCACGGTAGTTGACACCATAGACAGGCAGTTCCTGCGCCAGTTCCTCCAGCAGCGGATGCTCCGCCCGACAGGGCGCGCACCAGGACGCCCAGTAATTCACCAGCTTCACCTCGCCATCGCGCAGCGTGTCATTGTCAAACAGCCCGAGTTCGCCCAATTGTGTCAGCACGACCGCCGGGGCAGGCTGCCCTTCGCGCGCTGAAGGCAAAGCGTCGCGATCCTCGCGCATGTTACCGAACCAGAACAGCGCGGCCAGCGCCACGAACAGTACGGGCGGCAGGAACATCAGTGGTCGGAACTTACCCATTTTTCCCTCGACGTGTCTCGATTTCATCCAGTTGTCGCCGCACCGCGCGCGACCGCAGCCAATACCAAATCGCCAGCGCCCCGATCAGCCCCAGCGAGGCGACGTAAGCCAGCGTCACTTCCAACGCGTAGCGACCAAGATCAGGCATCATGCCATCCGCTCCCGCAGGACCAGCGCCTTCATGCGGCGCGCCCGGATTTCGGTGCGCGTCCCGGCCAGCACCAGCGCCACGAAAATCAGCCCGAACCCCACCATGCAGATATAAAGCGGTGCCTTGTAGGCCCAGTCCATCCGCGTGCCGGGCGCGAGCGACAGCGAGGCACCCTGATGCAGCCCCTGATTCCAGAAAATCGCCGCGTAGCGTGACAGCAGCGCGAAGACCGATCCGACAAGGCACAGCACCGCTGTCAGATCCGCACCGGTATCGGGGTCCTCGATCGCGGCCCAGAGCGCGATATAACCCAGGTAGAACAGGAACAGGATCAGGAAGGATGTCAGGCGCGGGTCCCAGGCCCACCATGTTCCCCACATCGGCTGTCCCCAGATGGCACCCGTGATCAGTCCGATCAGCGTCATCGTCACACCTATCGGGGCGGCTGCCTTGGCCGCGAGTGCGCTGACATGGTGGCGGCGGATCAGCCAGATCAGGGACGCGATCAGCATCATCACCCAGGCGTTGATCGCCATCATCGCCGCCGGAACATGCAGGAACACGATCTTGACAGTGGACCCTTGTCGGAAATCATCCGGGGTAAAGAAGAATCCCCACACCAGACCGACGGTTGTCAGCACCACTGCTGCGACGGCCACGACGGGCAGCAGCCAGTCGGTGGTCCGCATGAATTTCAGCGGGTTTGCATATTCCCAGAACGACGCCATGCAGTTTACCTATCTTGCGCGCGATGCGCTCTCAAGTCCGCAGGATCACGGTTCACCGAAGGTTTATCCGCAGCACATGGGCGGATGCAAAGGGCAATAATGCCACAGCCCCGAATGTTATTCCCGCCAGCAGCGCCAGCGGCGTGCCGATGCTCAGGCCCTGCGCCCCGCGGCCGACCACTTCGGCGCCAAAGACCAGTGTCGGGATGTAAAGCGGCAGGACCAGAAGCGACAGCAGCAACCCGCCCCGCTTCAGCCCTACTGTCAGCGCCGCACCGAACGTGCCGATCACCGACAACGCGGGCGTGCCCAGGCCCAGCGACAGGATCAGCCACAAATACGCCTCGGCGGGCAGGAACAGCAACAGCCCCATCACCGGAGAGATCAGCACCAGCGGCAGCCCTGTCGTCAGCCAATGGGCCAGCGCCTTGATCGAGACCACGGCTTCCAGCGGCACCGGAGCCGTGGCCAGCAGGTCGAGCGAGCCATCCTCGAAATCCAGCGCGAAGATCCGGTCGAGGGACAAGAGGCAGGCCAGAAGTGCGCCCACCCACAGGATTCCGGGCGCGATCACAGCCAGTGTCGCGGGCGCGGGGCCCACCCCAAGCGGCACCAGCACCGCAAGGATCAGAAAGAACGCGAGCCCCAGCCCGAAGCCCCCGCCCGCGCGCAGTGCCAGACGCAAGTCGCGGGTCAGGAGCGCGATCACAGGAAGGCCTCGTCAAAGCCGCCGGTGCCGCGCTCGGGCAGGCGCGCACGGAACGGTGTCAGGTCGAGTGTCTCGGCCTCGGGCAAGTGCAGGTCGATATGCGTGGCCATCAGCGCCACCCCGCCATCGGCCAGATGCCCCCGCACAACCGCTGCGAACAATGCCACCGAAGCCGCATCAAGCGAGACTGTCGGTTCATCCAGCACCCAGACCGGCCGCCCCGTCACCAGAAGCCGTGCCAGCGCCAGACGCCGTTTCTGCCCGGCGGACAGGTGTTGCGCCGCGCGGTCGCGCAATCTGCGCAAGTTCATCTGATCCAAGGCCGCATCGATCCCGGACGTGCCAAAAATCGCCGCCCAGAACTGCAGGTTTTCCGCGACACTCAGCGTGGCCTTGATCCCGTCAGCATGGGCCGCATAGGCAATCGCCTCTGGCGCTGTCTCGATCTGCCCCGCAAGCATGGGTTGCAGGCCCGCGATACTGCGCAGAAGCGTCGTCTTGCCGCAGCCGTTCGGGCCGCGCAGCACCAGCGCCTGTCCGGGCACAAGCGAGAAGCTCACCCCTTCCAGCAGGGGCAGCCCGCCACGCGCACAGGCAAGATCGCGCACCCTTAGCATCCCGACATCGCCTGCTTGATCCTGCGGGAGTTACGCAACGCGCCCTCAGCCCACAGGCAGAACGGCGAGTGCGACGCGCCGTGCCTCGGACAGCAGCACATTATAGGTGCGGCAGGCCGCCGGGCTGTCCATGATCTCGACCCCCAGCCCTGCGGCCTCCAAGATGTTGCGCAAATCCGTAGGAATATGGGCAATCGCGCCGCCGGTCCCGATGAGCAGGACATCCACCTGCCCTGCCAACGCCAGCAGCGGCGCGGGGTCATCGTAGCCGCCCCAATCCCTGACCTCGCCCGGCACGATCAGCAGCGGGGCAGGATGGGCTTCCCCTTTGATGCGGAAGAAATCCGGGCCATAGCCCTCGACGGGCAGTGCCGCGCCGAAATCTATTTCGGACAGACGCATCTCAGCTTTCCTTCACACCGAACTGCGTGCCCGCCGTGTCGCCCGAATTCTTCGACCAGTCGCGCTTGACGCCCAACCGCAAGAGCACCGCAGAGGCCACGAAAACCGACGAATACGTCCCCACGATCACGCCCCAGATCATTGCGAACACGAAGCCCCGGATCACATCGCCGCCCAGCACGAACAGCGCCAGCAACGCCAGAAGTGTGGTGACAGAGGTCATGACCGTGCGCGACAGAGTGTCATTGATCGAAAGGTTCAGAACCTCGATCAGGGGGCGCTTCTTGAACTTGATCAGGTTTTCGCGCACGCGGTCGAACACGACGACAGTGTCATTGAGCGAGTAGCCCACGATGGTCAGAAGTGCTGCGATGATGGCCAGATCGAACCGGATCTGGAGCACACTGAAAATGCCGATGGTTAAAACCACATCATGCACCAGCGCCGACACTGCACCGACTGAAAACTGCCATTCGAACCGCAGCCAGATATAGAACAGCACAGCCGCCAGCGCCAGAACCACCGAGATGATGGCCGAGCGGATCAATTCGCCCGACACTTTGGGGCCGACCGATTCAACAGCCGCAAAGACCAGTGTCGGATCCACGCCAACCAGCGCCTCGCGCACGGCATTGATCTGTTCGGGGGTTATCGCCTCGACGCCTTCCTGCGCCTGGATGCGCACCATCGCGACATTGCGGTCGGCCCCGAAGGCCGGATCGAACACTTCGGTTATGGCGATATCGCCATACCCCAGCGGCATGATGGCGGCGCGGTAGGCGCCGATATCAACCGGGGCCTGCGCCTCGGTGCGGATCGAGGTGCCGCCCCGGAAATCGATCCCGAAATTCAGCCCCATCACGAAGAAGGTGACAATCGACAACACCATGGCAATGGCGGACGCCCCGAATGTCAGCCGCGAATGGCGGAAGAACTCGATCGTCGTGTCTTGCGGAACAAGTTTAAGACGCATGGGCAATCCCCTCAGATCGCAAGAGTTTTCGGGCGGCGACGCTCAAAATAGATGACCATCATCAGCCGCGTGACCAGAAGGGCTGTGAAAACCGAGGTGATGATCCCCAGCCCCAGCGTGACCGCAAAGCCCCGCACCGGGCCGGAACCCATTGCAAACAGGATCAGAGCCGTGATGAACGTGGTGATATTGGCATCCAGAATGGCCGAAAGCGCCTTCTCATAGCCCAATTCAATCGCACGCGCTGGCCCCTTGGCCGTTCGCATCTCTTCACGTATCCGCTCGAAAATCAGCACCGTCGCATCCACAGCCATACCGATGGTCAGCACGATCCCTGCGATGCCCGGAAGCGTCAGGGTGGCCCCGATCAATGACAGCAGCGCAAAGATCATCGAGACATTCAGGATCAGCGCGATATTGGCGATGATCCCGAACACACCGTAGCTGGCCAGCATGAAGCCCAGCACCGCAACCATCGCCACGATGGCCGCAATGCGACCCGCGTCGATACTGTCCTGCCCCAGTTCGGGACCGACAGTGCGTTCTTCCAGAAAATCCATCTCGGCCGGCAGCGCACCGGCGCGCAGCAAAACCGCCAATCGGCTGGTCTCTTCCACCGTAAACCGCCCGGTGATGATGCCCGACCCGCCGGGAATGTGGCTCTGGATCACCGGAGCCGACACGACTTCACCATCCAGAACGATGGCGAAGGGATTGCCGATATTCTCTGCCGTATAGAGGCCGAAGGCCCGCCCGCCTGCGGGGTTGAACCGGAAGTTCACGGCAGGGCGGTTGTTCTGGTCCATGCCGGGCTGCGCATCGACAAGCTGCTCGCCTGACACAACAGGGGTTTGTTCCAGAATATAGAAGGTACCCGGTTCATCCATCGAAGGATAGATCACCTGGCGCGGCCCGGGCACTTCGTCAGGGTTGGACGTGACATTCACCACCGGATGAAATGTCAGCCGCGCCGTCGTGCCGATCAGCGCCTTCAATTCCTCGGCAGACCCGATGCCGGGAACCTGGATCAGGATACGGTCGGCCCCCTGACGCTGGATCGTCGGTTCGCGCGTGCCTGCCTCATCCACCCGGCGGCGGATGATCTCCAGCGACAGGCGCATGGTGCGCTCATCTGTTGCCTGACGCTCGGCCTCGGACAGGGTGACGACGATATCCTCACCCTCCACCCGCACTTCAAGATCGCGCGCCTGTGCGAAGCCCGAAACGGATTGCGTGGGCTGGGCCAGTTCGCGCGCGAAGGCGGCGGCCTGTTCGATCACGTCCTGATTGGCAATTCGCACCCGCAATTCGCCCGGATCGTCCGACGGCATACGCCGCACTGCGCCCACTGTGGCGCGTTCGCTGACCAGACGGTCGCGGACCGCAGGCCACATGCCGTCAATGCGGTCGGCATAGACATCCGCCACGCGCACTTCGGCCAGAAGATGCGCGCCACCGCGCAGGTCCAGCCCCAGATTGACAAGGAAAGACGGCAGGAAGGACGGCCAGCCCGCACGATCCGCCTCCAGCGCCGCATTGCCCTGCCCGATCTCGATCAGCGCGACCGCGTCGCTGTGCCGCTCGACCCGGTCATAGAACAGGTTCGGCATCGCAAAGAGGAGCGCGAGCGCGCAGACCCCCCAGATCAGGATGCGTTTCCACATCGGTATTTGCAGCATCAGGGACGGACTCCCGGTTTGGCGTTAAGTTCAAGCGACGCGCGGACCGCCCTTAGTCTTTCGCAGCAGGCTCTGTCTTGGAAATCACTGTTGCGATGGTGGATTTCAGGACACGGACCTTGACGCCTTCAGCAATCTCTACCTCGGCCTCTCCATCTTCCTTGACCTTGACCACCTTGCCGATGATCCCGCCCTGCGTCACGACCTGATCACCCCGACGCAGCCCGGACACCATGGCCTGATGTTCCTTCATCTTCTTCTGCTGCGGGCGGATCAGCAGGAAATACATGATCACAAAGATCAGGATGAAGGGGATGATCGAGATCAGACCACCGGCAGCACCGGCATCTTGCGCATAGGCAGGGGTGACGAACATTGAAGCTCCTGTCAGTTGGCGCCCATCGGGCGGGCATGTTTCACACCCCGGGACCAGGGCCGAATTCGCGCGCACCCTACTGGCAGGGGCGCGCGATGGCAAGGCGGCAGCAGCCGGAATTCAGGGCGCAACCCCGGCAACAGGCGTCGCATCTGCGTGAACGGCGCGCGCCTACCAGCGCCCTGATACAGCGCGCAGCAATAGCTGGCCCCGGCGCGCGAATTCCGACATCTGCAACCCGCCTGCACGCACCAGCGCGGGGGACTTCGCCGCGCGCGCAAGGATCGGCCCGGCCTGCCAGCCGACCAGCAGCGCAGGGATTGCACGTGCGCAAACCTTATGACGCGCGGCCCGCGCCCTGCCCAGCCGTGCCAGCCCATCCCGCGCCAGCGCCGCGATGGCCGCATCGCTGGCTTCAGGCAGCGCGGACCAGCCATGCGCCTGAAGCTGCGGCACGGCAAGAAACCAGTTCGCCAGCCCGGACGCCAGACCCATTTGGCGGACGCTCGCCTCGGCCTCGCGCCCTGCCCCAAGGGCCAGTGCCGCCAGCCACATCAGATTGCCGCTGGTGGCGTCCAGATGGGCGTGCAGCGCCGCCGCATCGCCAAAGCCGTCGCGCGTGATATCCCGGTGCCGCGCGGCAATCATCGCATGTCCAAGCGCGATGGGCAGGTTCTGCCCGCGCCACACCCTGCCCAGCGGTTCGGCCACATGATGCGCCCGCGGCGGCTTGCCTGCGGCAATATTGTCCAGCACATCGGTCCAGAATTGCAGCCGCATCTGCGCGATCATCGGCTCTGCCGTGACCCAGGGCGCCCGCGCAATCTCCAGATTGAAGGCGTATAGCGGCCAGAGCGTCGCGCGCGCCGCTTCGGGCGCAGCCAGGGTTGCGGCATGGCGATCCGGGTCGCCTGCGCGCACAAGTTCCTCCAGATCAGTCACGCGGGGCCACAACCATCAACGCATAGGCAATTTCGGACGGTGCGGCACGCCAGCGCGCGATTTCGGCCTCGGCCTCGTCCAGGGCTGCGGCCAGCGTGCCCGTCGCGTCCGGGCGCAATCTGGCGATACGCTTCGCCATGGGGATATAATAGGCCTCCCACGCGTCGCCAATCTGCATCTGTTCACCCAAGACCCGATAGCCCGCTGCCGCCACCCTCTCGCGGATCCCTGCAACGTCACTGATCTGCGGATATTCCGCCCAGAAGGCGCGCGCAGCCTCGGATGGGCGCGGCAGCAGGCAGGGTTCGGAAAACGCGACCGCGCCCCCGGGCGCAAGGGCCGGACGCCAGCGCCGCAACCCTTCGGTCACGCCCAGAAAATACAGCGCACCCGCGCACCAGATCAGGTCATACGGTCCGTCAAGCTGGGCCATGTCGCCCTGACGCACCTGCACGCGCGCAGCGAAGGGCGCAGTGCGCTTGCGTGCAGCTTCGACAAATTGCGCGATCTTGTCCACCGCCACGATCTGCGCGAGCGGGCGTTCCTTGGCCAGCGTCACCGTATCTGCCCCCGACCCGCAACCCGCGTCGCAGATGCGCGCGCGCGCAGGGGTTGCGGCAACCGAAAGCGCCCAGCCCAGATCCGCCGCCGCCCCCGGCCCTTCGCGGTTGAGGTCGCTGTAAAGCGTCAGGAAGGCTTCTTCAGGGGTCAGGTCCGACATGGGGCCACTCCATCGCGCAGAAATTTCCACACCACGGCATCCAGAAGCGCCTCGAAACTCGCATCCACGATATTGGGGGACACGCCCACAGTGGACCAGCGCCGCCCCTGCCCGTCCTCGCTGTCGATGATCACACGGGTCACCGCCTCGGTCCCGCCTTGCGTGATGCGGACCTTGAAATCGACCAGTTTCATGTCGTCAATCGCAGCCTGATACGGGCCAAGGTCTTTCGCCAGCGCCTTGGCCAGCGCATTGACCGGCCCCCGGTCGTGGCCTTCCGCATCCATCGATTCCGACACCGAGAGTTTCTTCTCATCCCCGATCTTGACCACGACCACCGCCTCCGACAGCGTGATCATCTGGTTATACTTGTTCTTGCGCCGCTCGACCGTGACGCGGTAGCGCTTGACCTCGAAGAAATCCGGCACTTGCCCCAGCGCCCGCCGCGCCAGCAATTCGAAACTGGCCTGCGCGCTGTCATAGGCATAGCCCTGATCCTCGCGCGCCTTCACATTCTCCAGGATCGTGCCAAGGGCCGGGTCATCCTTTGCGGCGGCGATCCCCATATCTTCCAGCCGCATGCGCAAGTTCGATTGCCCGGCCTGATTGGACATCGGCACGATCCGCGCATTGCCCACGCGCGCGGGGTCGATATGCTCGTAGGTTGTGGGGTCCTTCAGGATGGCACTGGCATGCAGCCCGGCCTTGTGCGCAAAAGCGGACGCGCCGACATAGGGCAAGGTGCGCAGCGGCACGCGGTTCAGGATATCGTCAAGCTTGCGCGAAATCCGCAGGAGTTGCGTCAGCGCCTCAGGTGTCACCCCTGTCTCGAACCGCTCGGCATAGGCGGGTTTCAGCAGCAGCGTGGGGATCAGCGTCGTCAGCGAGGCATTTCCGCAGCGTTCCCCCAGCCCGTTCAGCGTGCCCTGTATCTGGCGCGCGCCTGCTTCCACCGCCGCAAGCGACCCGGCCACGGCCTGCCCTGTATCATCATGGCAATGGATGCCCAGATGCGCGCCGGGGATGCCGTTGGCGATGACTTCGGCTGTGATGGCGTGGATTTCACTGGGCAATGTGCCGCCATTGGTGTCGCACAGGACAATCCAGCGTGCGCCCGCGTCATGGGCGGCATGCAGGGTTTGCAGCGCATATGCGGGGTTGGCCTTGTAGCCGTCGAAGAAGTGTTCGGCATCGAAATGCGTCTCGCGCGCTTGCGCGACGCAATGCGCGATCGAGGCGCGGATATTGTCGAGGTTTTCCTCCAGCGTGATGCCCAGCGCCGTGGTGACATGGAAATCATGCGCCTTGCCGACAAGGCAGACCGCACTTGTCCCGGCATTGAGGACAGCGGCCAGCACATCATCATTCGCTGCCGACCGCCCCGCGCGCTTGGTCATCCCAAACGCCGTCAGGGTGGCCTTCGTCTGCGGCTTGGAAGCGAAGAACTCGCTGTCGGTGGGGTTCGCGCCGGGCCAGCCGCCTTCGATATAGTCGATCCCAAGCTGGTCGAGCATGGCGGCGATGGTGTGCTTTTCGGGTGTGGAGAACTGCACGCCCTGCGTCTGCTGGCCGTCGCGCAGGGTGGTGTCGTAGAGGGTGAGGCGGGCGCGGGTCATATATTTTGTGACCCCGCGAGTTTTTCTAACTCATACCAATGCTCCGTGTTCCACTTGCTCAGGGTTGGTTGATCGACCTTGAGCGAGTTTCCCATAAGGTCCCATTCT
>SLQN01000181.1 GCA_007131465.1 Paracoccaceae bacterium | reverse complement strand
CCAGACCCGCGCCTGCACCTCGCGCGGGCCACGAAAGCCCAGCGCCACCAGCATGACGACCATCAGCGTCAGCCCCGCCGCGCCCAGGAGCATGACCCACCAGAGCATGGCAATATGCCCCGCCACCGGCCCCCCCGGCTGCAAGGTGGACAGCGGGCCGGAGCATCCCGCCAGCAAGGCAGGGGTCAGGGCGAGCGCGCGCTTCATAGCGGGTCCAGAAAGGCCGGGATGTCGCGCCCACGCGGTGCGTGCAGAATATCGGGCAGAACGGCGATTAGGGCATCCAGATCGGGCTTGGCCAGCACCAGCCACAGCACCCCCCCGATCAGCGGCAGCATCACCACAAGCGACAGGCCCACATGCGGCACGCGATAGGACCCATGCCCCTCGCCCACTTCGACGATCAGATGCCCCAGCCAGGCATGCAGCAGGACCAGCCCTGCCACTGCCGTCAGTTTGGCCAGCATCCACGGAACAAGCACGCCCTGCGCAAAGATCAGCACGGTGCCTGCGGCAATCGCGATGACAGCTGCCGGTGTGACCACAGCCGTGTAGCCATAATGCGTAAGCCATCGAAACTCATCAAAACCGGGCTGGGTGCGCATTTCAGGGCGACGTCCGTGGACCTGCATCAGCACCGCCAGCATCATCAGACCGGCCATCCAGATGCTGAACGAAATGATATGCAGTGCCTTCAGCAATGCGATCATGCCAGCCCCTCGACCCGCAGGGCGCGCCAAGCCATCAGACCGGCAAGTGCTGCAATCGGCAGCATCCCCGGGACCCACATCACCAGACCGGCGAGTTGCTGATCCTCCAGCGCACTCAGCCCGAAGCGCTCGGCCAGCGCCAGATGCTCAAGGTAAAACGGACGGTTGGCAAAGGTGAGGACCGCCCCCAACGCCCCCATCTGCCCGACCAGAGGCCCCAGCCAGATGATCGACGCCAGGGTGCGCCGGTGCAACACCACCGACCAGAAGGCCCAGGCGGGCAGCAGCAGCGCCAGTTGCAGCGCCCAGTAGAGCGCGGCGCTGTCCCAGACGGCGCTATAGACGCCCGGCACATGCCAGACCCACAGGACCACCGAAAGGGCCGCGAAACTCGCCCCGGCAGGCACGCGCAAGAACGGCAGGGCCAGTGCGAGCGCAGGCCCGAGAACGGACATTACGACCAGATGGTGCAGGCTGCGCGCGGAGAACAGCGCAACAGTCATTGCACAGAGCGGCGACAGGAAGGCGATGACAGCAGTGAGTGCCGCGACCGCAAACGCGCCTTGCCGTGCGCGCGGCGCCGCGCGCAGATACCACACCCCGATGACACACAGGACGGCCAGCAGGGCGATCAGGACAACATCATCGTTCCACGCCCGCAACACCGTGCCCGGCAGCGGCGCTGGCCCGCAATAGGGCTGATCGGGCAGAACTGAAACTTCCATGCACAGCGAACGCGCCAGAATCGGAGTGGTTCCTGCGCATGATGCGAATTTCGCGGCACGCCCATGTTGGCGCGGAAGAGTATTCGCGGGAGCATGTCCAGCCCTGTATTCCGCCGCGTGACCGGTCTGACCCCGACCCGTCCGGGACCACAAGCGACAGGGTCGCATCTCCCAGCAGAAAAATAGTTTTACAAACGAATTAATTTCTTGTCTCAAATTCCACTCGAACGCTCGATTATGCAATATAAAAAAGCATATTCGAAAATTTCTTGCTGCGATGGCCTTTCCAGATACTTTATGATATTTAACTAAACATAACGAAATCCGCTGCCAAATCCGCAGCAGGGTCATCTCCGTGATGCCCCTAGATGAAGGAGACCTCATGCAGACCAAAGACCCGCAGAAAGGCTATATCGCCATCCTTGGATGGAGCTTGAGATGTATTGATGCGCTGGAAAAGTTTGACCGCCGCTATGTGATCGTCGCCCCGCAATGGGCCGAGGACTATGCCAAACAGCACGATATTCCATATGTAAGCTGGGATTTCGAGCGTCTGAATGACCGCTCGATGGAGCTTGCGACCACCCTCAAGGACATGGGCATCGACGTGGCCATTCCGCTGTTCGAGGAAACTGTCGAATGGGCGGGCGCGGTCAATTCGGTGCTGCTGGAAAACCCGCGCCTCTTGGGCCAGTCGATGCTGTTTCGCGACAAGTCGCTGATGAAGCGGCGCGCGCAGCTTGGCGGCATCCGGGTGGGCATCTTTGAAGAAGCGATGGATCAGACTGATGTGATCCGCTTTCTCAAGCGGGTGAACCAGACGCTTCTGAAACTTGATGGCGACCCGAACGACCCGATCCATTTCAAGGCCTTCGACAAGGCCGGCTGTCTGGGCCACCGGGTCATCCGCTCGCCCGATGATGTGGCCGCGATTGCCGATGACGAATTTCCGGCTCTGCTGGAATCGCATCTCGATGGCTGGGAATTTGCCGTCGAGGCCTGGATCAAGGACCGCAAGATCCAGTTCCTGAACATTTCGGAATATGTGACGCTGGGCTATTCGGTCTT
>SLQN01000082.1 GCA_007131465.1 Paracoccaceae bacterium | reverse complement strand
TTGCGCGGGGGGCAGTTCTGACACACGGCCCAGCGCTTGCCCGCCCGTAATGGAGTACAGCCGGGCCGAGCAGGCGCGCGTGGCCGGGGAAGTCGCTGCCCTTCCGGAAGGGGCGGTGATCCCCGAATGGCTGGCGGATTACGCTGTGTTTAGGGATCAGGCGCGGGCGTGCAGGTGAATGACGGGCCGGGATACTTTATCAGGGAAGCACCAGATGCATCAACCAACGCGATGAGCCCGGCCCGTTTATCGGATTTACTGTTTCAAAGAGCGGCAACGAGTCGCTACTCCACTAGCATGGCATCCTGACTGCGCTTTGTCGCGTCTCGAAATGGGCACAATTGTGCACCTGACCTACAGCCAGATCGGCATGGCAACACCGGACACCAGGCCGCGTGAAAAATGCAAAGCTACTTACGTTTTCGAAGCACTCCCGCCTTGCGCCGTTGGCATGGAAGCCTGCGGATCATCTCATCACTGGGGCCGCTCTTTGCGTAAACTTGGCCACGATGTGAAGCTCATGCCTACTGGCTATGTCAACCTTACGTGAAGCAGGGAAAGACAGACGAGGTGAATGCTGACCATTGAAGCCAAGCGCGCGTCTGGCGCTGTGAATGACAAGCACCTTGAGCGCGTATCAGTCGGTACGACGCTCATGGAGAAGAGCATCGCATATCCAACCGATACGCGGCTGTATGAAAGTGAGATTGCTAGATCTCCAAGCGGTACAACCGTGCGGCCGTATCGCGAAATACTGCATTGATCGCGAGTGGGTTCGTCTCGGCGACAAGTGCGGCAAGTGTTATGACTTGATTCGACACGCTACAGTGCAAGGTTTCTATAGGCGTGTTGGAGCCATACATCAGCCTGTCGCCGCCCAATTGGAGAAGGGCATGCCGTACATATGGACGCAGGCACTCCGCGTGCCAGGCTTTGTCAACGGTCCACAGGCCCGAGAGCTTCATCGCGACATTGTCAAAACGGCACAGCGCCTTCACACCGCTGATCCATGAAAACTGCGATACGGGTTCGGGGGTGGCAAGATGGTCAATAATAATCATAAGGTCGGGCAGGACCGCCGCGAGAGCTGCAACCTCGGGCAGTTGTTCGGGGACGACAACAAGATCAAGGCTGAACCCCATTTCAACCAATTGTGCAGCATGCTTCAGGAACACCGGATCGCTTATGATGTGCGGCCGATCCGAAAAACGCCATCGCCCGGTGCGGTCATGAGCAACCATTGCCCTGACTCCTTTTGCAAAGGGATAGCGCGCATGTGCGGCCAGTACCTTTGGCGCCGTCTCCGAGGCGAGGTCGATGCCTCCGACAACCGCGTTTGGCCGACCCGTGGCTGAAGCAAGTTCAGCAAGCCACGCGGTCTCTTCGCTTGGGTCCGCCGCGCCGCAATTGGCCTGCACATGCACCGATGCAACAAGGGGTAAGCCATCGAAATGCCGTTGATACTCCGCTGTCAGAAAATTGCGTTTGATGGCGTCGTGGTTGCCAAAGGGGCGTGGCGGTGCGTCTGGCGCAAGCCAGGTGTAGGGAAAGCGCCCAAGATCCCAGAAGTGGTGATGGGCGTCGACAATGGCAGTTGGAAACGGGCCATCGGTTATGCGATTGTTGGCGCTTTCCAAAGCCGGTCAGTCCGCAGCAACGGTGCGTTGTTGTTGCACGCCAAGGCCGTCGATGCCAAGTTTCATCACATCGCCGGGCTTCAGATACAGCGGCGGATTTTGGCCCATCCCGACACCTGGAGGTGTTCCGGTAGAGATGATATCGCCAGGATGCAGGCTCATGAATTGCGAGATGTAGGATACTAGATATGCCACCCCGTACACCATTGTCCGGGTATTACCATTCTGAAAGCGGTGGCCGTTCACCTCAAGGTACATATCTAAGTTCTGAGGATCAGGCACCTCATCGCGTGTAACCAGCCAAGGTCCTGTGGGGCCAAAGGTATCGGCAGACTTGCCTTTGACCCATTGCCCATGCCGTTTAATCTGAAAATCGCGCTCCGACACGTCATTGATGACGCAATATCCCGCGACATGGTCCATAGCTTGATCTTCGCTGACATACTTTGCCTTCTTGCCAATGACCACGCCCAGCTCGACCTCCCAGTCGGTCGCCTGGGATATGCGCGGAATCTCGACATCGTCGTTCGGGCCGCAGATGGCAGAGGTTGCCTTGAAAAAGAGGATCGGCTCGGGCGGGACACTCATCCCGGATTCCGCTGCGTGATCGGAATAGTTCAAACCGATGCAGATGAACTTTCCAACGTCACCAACGCAGGGGCCAATTCGCGCGCCCCCCTCGACCAGAGGCAGGGTGGAAGGATCGACAGACGCCGCCACCGCTAGTGCATCGGGCAGACCCGCGCCCGCAAAATCGTGCACATGCGCGGACAGATCGCGCAATTTCCCATCATCATCCAGCATACCCGGGCGCTCTTGACCCACTGGGCCAAAACGTAGAAGTTTCATTGTTTTTCCTTGTCATTCA
>SLQN01000318.1 GCA_007131465.1 Paracoccaceae bacterium | reverse complement strand
TCGCAGGGTTTCGGCGCGCGCGTCCAGTCGCGCCTCCACGGCATCAAGCTGATTCGCACGGATGCGCAGGGCTTCGAACAGATCACCGGGATCAGGCGGTGCGGCAGGCGCTGCGCTCTGCTTGGCGTCTTGCGCAGCGGTCGTTTCCGCTGCGATGACTTCGGCCACCCCGATGCCCAGCCGCGACAGGGCTGCTGCCACAAGAAGACAGGCGAGTAGCACCAAAACACCCGAACTGCCGCGCGCCAGGCCCTGTGCTCCGGACATCACAGGCCCCCGCCGGGTTCGCGGTGGCGCAGGACACGTTTGCGCGGGTCCGGTGCAAGGTGATACGCACCATTGCGCAAGGGGGTGAAATCCGCGCCCTCCCGGTCCGGGCTGCCGGGGCCTGCCCGAGGCCCCTCCGCATCGGGTACACCCGTGGCTCGGTGTGCGGCCATCAGAAGTTCGAGCCTGCGCGCCGCCGCCTCTGCTGTCGTGATGTGCTGCGCAAGTGCAGTGCCCGATTCTGCGCTGGATTGTTCTGCGGCCTTGAGCGCGCGGGTCAGATCATCCACCTGCCGCGACAAGAGTGCGATGGCCCGGCCCAGATCCCCGTCGAGGCGGGTCAGTGCGCGTACCCGCCGTGAGAGAAGCAGACAATAGGCGGCGGCGAAGAAAGCCCCGGCGGCAATGGCCAGATCGATCACAATTTCCATGATCACCTCTAATCAAGAACGAATTCGGTTATGAGAAAGTCGCGGACATGGCCGTCCCCGGCAATCAGTTGCAGACGGCGCAGGATCTGTGATCGCAGCCGGATCAGCGCAGCGGGTTGCCGCAGATCCTCCATGTCGACAGCATGCAGATACAGATGGATCAGGTCCACGAATCGCGGATGCAATCGCATCATATCTGCATGCGATCCCTCCGCGACCTCGATCTGGCCCGCGAATCGCAAGGCCCGCGCGCCGCTTTGGGGGGGCAGGGACAAGATGATCGGGTCGATCGCGATGAAGGCGAAATCCTGGACCTGCCGTTGCGGCGTCGCAGCGTCGGGCGCGGGACCGAGCACCAAGCCGGAATAGACAGCAAAAAAAGCCCCGATGCCGAGGCCTGCCCCGGCCAGAAGCCCGAGCAGGACGGGCTTTACCTTGGATTTCCGGCGCGCGCCGCCGGTCCCTTCCTGTGGATCATGCGTGATGTCGGACATCGACCTTCTCCCATCAAGTCATGTCCGGTTTTCGCACAAGGTAGCTAACCGATTCTTAATTTCTATCTGCGAAAACACGGGTCATGGCAGAAGCCGAAGTGAAGGAGAACCCCCGTGCAGCAACTTCAGTCCATCTGGACCGCGCTGGACACCAGACGCCGCGTCATCGCTGTCGCGGCGACAGCGGCCATGTTCGGTGCGATCCTTCTGCTGACGAAAATTGCGGCATCGCCGGGAATGGCGCTGCTCTATGCCGGGTTGGAAGACGCCGCGGCTGGCGAGGTCATTCAGGCGCTTGAGGCACGCGCGATCCGGTATGATGTGCGCGGCGACGCGATTTTTGTTCCCGCGCGTACCCGCGACGAAACGCGGCTGATGCTCGCGGCGAATGGATTGCCGGCCAATTCGCATTCCGGCTACGAACTGCTCGAATCGCTGTCAGGGTTTGGCACGACATCGCAGATGTTCGATGCGGCCTACTGGCGCGCGAAGGAGGGGGAACTGGCCCGGACCATCGTTGCAAGCCCCCACATCCGGGCGGCGCGGGTGCATCTGGCCCAGGCAGCCAATGCCCCCTTCCGGCGCGATGTCGCACCCACTGCCTCGGTCAGCGTGTCGACCAGCGGCGCGATCCTGTCGGCATCACAAGCCCGCGCGATCCGGTTTCTGGTGGCCTCGGCAGTGTCGGGTATGACCCCGGAAGATGTGTCGGTGATCGATGGGGCGGGCGGGCTGGTCTACGGTCCGGAGACCGACGCCTCCGGGCAGGCACAGGGCGGCGACCGCGCCCAGGACCTGCGCCGCAACGTCGAACGCCTGCTGGAGGCGCATGTCGGGCATGGGCGTGCGGTGGTGGAATTGAGCCTTGAGACAGTAACCGACCGCGAGGTCATCACGGAACGGCGCCTTGATCCTGATACGCGCGTCACCATCAGCAGCGAGATAGAGGAAAGCGAGGTCAACTCCACCGACACGCGCCGTCAGGGGGTAACTGTGGCCAGCAACCTGCCCGATGGCGATGCCGCCGCCAATGAGGATGGCAGCGCGCAATCGCGCGAGAGCCAGAGCCGGCAGCGCACGAATTTCGAGGTGTCCGAAACCCGGCGCGAGCTGGAGCGCCAGCCCGGTGCGATCCGCCGGATCACGGTCGCGGTGCTGATTGACGGCACACGCGAGACCGGACCGGACGGACAGCCTGTCTGGGCGCCACGCCCGGCCGAGGAGCTGGAGGCGCTGCGCGAACTCGTGGCCTCTGCTGTCGGGTTCGATGATGCGCGCGGTGACGTGATCACGCTGCGCTCGCTTCCGTTCGA
>SLQN01000256.1 GCA_007131465.1 Paracoccaceae bacterium | reverse complement strand
CCCGACTTCCCGTGCCGGGTCGCTGGCAGGGTGATGATCGCGCGCGCACCCTCGAGTGCAAAGGCCTGATCGACGAAGTTGAACTGGCCACCCACCCCGCTGACGACCTTGCCATCCTCGATCCCGTCAGAAACGACAGCACCCAGAAGCGTGACCATCATCGCAGAATTCACGAACCGGGCGTGCAGGCGGGCCGCGCGTTTTGCGGGCTCTTCGCCCAACAGGGAATTTGTGAATGAAACCGGCATCATGGCGATGCGCGCGCGTTCAGCGGGCGGCAGGGCCTTCAAGCGTTCATAAAAGTCGCGACTGTCCAGAAAGAACCCGGCATGAATGACCGCGCCATCTACCTCGCGCCGGATGATCCCGCGTTCGAACAGCGCCAGAAGACCGTCAACCAGCATCTCGGTCACGCCATAAAGCCCGGTCTGGAACGGGCCGACCTCGGCGAATTTTTCCGAGCGCGGAAAGGGGCAGGTCTTCCAGAGCGGCGCAATCTTTTCGTCGTGCCGCAGGCGCAGGGCATGGGCGACGGCATCGCCGATCTGTCCTATGCCTATCTGAAGCGTGCCGCCATCGCGGATCAGCCGCGAGACATGCAGCGCGATGGCATGATCTGCCAGTGAGACAGGCTGCTTGACTACCGAGAAGAGATCATGCGGTGATTGGTCAGATGCAAGCAGGGCTGCGCATTCAGCCGGGTCGATTTCGGCAGGCCCCGGCATGAAGGGCAGATCGGCATGAACCTGACCGACGAATGCGAACGCGGCAGAACCATTTTCGCGCAGACGCAACATGTCGCTGGTAATGTCGGTATTGCATGACAGGCTTAACCGGCCCCCGTCACGGGCCAGCAACTGCAGGACAAGATTGGGCTTCTGATCCAGCAGCACATCAAGCGCATGGGTATAATTGGCCGAGACGTAGTTCTGTTGAGCCGCTGGCACATGGATCCAGTTCGGGGCCTGAAAGAAAAATTCGGTCACACGAATATTCTGTGGCAGTTTGCCTTCACGTTGCAGCCGCGCATATTCGATCTGCGGATAATCGCCGAACAGCCGATCCAGGGCGGGTTCCAGAAAACGGCGTTCCATGTCGGATGCGGGCACCGGGCGTTCCAGCGTAAGTGCGGTGAAGATTTCCAGCCGGATCGACGGGTCGCTGCAGGCGCGTTGAACCAAAGCGTTGATCAAGGAAACGGGCTTTCCCAACCCCAGCGGCAGCGCTACCCGCAGATCAGGCCCGATCGTGTTCAGTATCCAGTCAACAACCGGTTCTTCCGACGAGAACTGTTCCGTCCGTTCAGGCATTTTTCTCCCAATATGGGTCCGGGGTGAAACGCGCGCCATGCGTCGTCTCGAACGCGCGCAAGCGCTGGTGAATGTCAGCGTAGCCGCGCGACTGGGCATAATGCATCGGGCCGCCGCGGAACGGCGCAAAGCCTGTCGCAAAGATCATCGACGCATCCAGTTCATCGACGCTGCCGACGACGCCTTTGCGCAGGCATTCGGCACAGGCGTTCAGCATCGGCAGGATCAATCGGTCGGTCAGATCGGCGCTGGCCCTGTCCGTGGCGGCTGGCGCGGGCGTGCCATCTGACCAGTCGTAGAATCCGCGTCCGGATTTGCGCCCCAGATTGCCCGCCTCGACCTTCTCGCGCAGCATCGACGGGATCTCGGCAATCGGGCTGTCCAAGGCCTCGTTCAGGCTTTCGGCAACATGAAAGCAGATATCAAGGCCCACTTGATCTGCCAGCGTGATGGGTCCCATCGGCATGCCGAAATCCAGCGCGGCGCGATCTATGCGCGCTTTCGACACGCCATCGTCCAGCAGCAAGAGCGCTTCGAGCAGATACGGCATGAGCGCGCGATTTACCATGAAGCCCGGCGAGTCGCCGACAGCAACCGGCAAACGGTCGATGGCGGTGCAAAATCCCATGAGCCGTTCGCGCGTCGCCTTGCTCGTTCCCGCGTGGCTGACGACTTCAACCAATGGCACCTTGCCGACCGGGTTGAAGAAGTGAAGTCCCGCAAAGCGGGTCTTGGCAGGGGCATGGTCGCTCAGCCCCGCAATCCCCAGACTGGAGGTATTTGTCGCCAGAATGGCCCCCTTCTTCATCTGCCCGGACAGATCGGCAAATATCCTGGCCTTTGTCTTGGGGTTTTCCGGTCCGGCCTCGATCACCAGATCGGCATTGCGCACCCCGTATCCGCGCGGGTCGGGCATGAGACGGTCCAGCGTGTCGCGTGTGGCAAGGCTGCCGAAATGCGCGTCCTTGCACATCTGGCCGGCGCGCTGGATCATCTTGCCGAGTGCGGCCTCGTCCGGGTCAGTGACAGAGACCAGCTTGCCCTGCATGGCGAGCCAGGCCGCAATTTCCGCCCCCATGACCCCGGCGCCGATGACATGAACCCGCGAGATGTCGTCGCTATACTTGCCACCCTGCTTGAGGGTTTGGCGCAGGGTAAAGGCGCGGATCAGGTTTTTGCTGGTATCGCTTTGCAACAGCTTGGCAAAGGAAGATATT
>SLQN01000500.1 GCA_007131465.1 Paracoccaceae bacterium | reverse complement strand
TTGCGATCTCCTTACCAGCTCGACTTGACCATGCCCGGAATCTGACCCTTGGAGGCCAGATCACGCAGCGCGATCCGCGACAGTTTCAGTTTCCGGTAGTAAGCCTTCGGGCGGCCTGTCAGCTGGCAGCGGTTGTGCAGGCGCGTCTCGGACGAGTTGCGCGGCAATTGTGCCAGTTTCAGGTTCGCCTTGAAGCGCTCTTCCATCGGGCGTTCGGCGTCGGCAGCGATAGCTTTCAGCTCGGCGCGCTTGGCAGCATATTTCGCCACCAGCTTTGCACGCTTCTTTTCGCGCTCGACCATTGCTTTTTTAGCCATTGGTTCTCTCCCTCTCGCGTCAGCTGTTGAAGGGCATGTTGAAATTCTTCAACAGTGCCTTGGCTTCAGCGTCGGTTTTCGCGGTGGTGCAGATGATGATGTCCATGCCCCACATTTCGTCGATCTGATCGAAGTTGATTTCAGGGAAGACGATATGTTCCTTGATCCCCATGGCGTAGTTGCCACGGCCGTCGAAGGACGTGCCCTTCACACCGCGGAAGTCGCGCACGCGCGGCAGTGCCACAGTGATCAGACGATCCAGGAATTCATACATCCGGTCACCGCGCAGAGTGACCTTGACACCGAGCGGCATTTCTTCGCGGACCCGGAAGCCGGCGATGGAATTGCGCGCCTTGGTGATCACGGCTTTCTGGCCAGCAATCGCAGTCAGGTCAGCCTGGGCCGACTTGATCTTCTTACTGTCTTTGACGGCTTCACCGATCCCCATGTTCAGCACGATCTTGTCGAGCTTCGGGATCATCATGTCATTCTTATAGCCGAATTCTTCTTTCATCGCCGCACGAATGCTGTCCTTGTAGACAGCCTTCAGACGGGGCGTGTAGGTGGCTGCGTCAAGCATCAGATCGCCTCCCCGGTTGTCTTGGCGAAACGCACTTTTTCGTCGCCATCCATGCGGAAGCCGACGCGCGTCGCCTTGCCATTGCCATCGACCAGAGCGAGGTTCGACATGTCAATCGGCATCGCTTGAGGCAGACGGCCACCTTGGGTGGTCTGGCTCTGCTTGGTATGGCGGATCGCAATGTTGATACCGGATACGACAGCCTTGTTGTCTTTCGGCATGACGCGGTCGATTTCACCAGTCTTGCCCTTGTCCTTGCCAGCAAGAACGATGACCTTGTCACCTTTTTTCAGTTTCGCAGCCATCACAACACCTCCGGCGCGAGCGAGATGATCTTCATGAAGTTCTTCGCGCGCAGTTCACGTACTACCGGCCCGAAGATACGGGTCCCGACAGGCTCATTCGCGTTGTTGAGAATGACGGCGGCGTTGCGGTCAAAACGAATGGCAGTTCCATCTTCGCGACGCACTTCCTTGGCAGTGCGCACAACAACAGCCTTGCGGACATCGCCTTTCTTCACACGGCCACGCGGAATCGCTTCCTTGACCGATACCACGATGATGTCGCCAACAGACGCATAGCGCCGCTTGGACCCACCGAGGACCTTGATGCACTGAACTCGGCGTGCGCCAGAGTTGTCAGCGACATCCAGATTGGTCTGCATCTGGATCATTGGGTGTCTCCCGACCTTTGGGCCTTATTGCCCAGGGTTTCGATAAGACTGGATCGGTCCGGTTTACGCAGTCGCGTCGACCAGAACCTCCCAGCGTTTGCTCTTCGAGATCGGCGCGCATTCGATAATGCGGACAGTATCGCCAACCTTGAACTGGTTTTCCGGATCATGCGCACGGTATTTCTTCGTGCTGCGAACCGTTTTCTTCATAACTGGATGCGTGAAGCGGCGCTCGACCAGAACTGTCACGGTCTGATCATTCTTGTCGCTGGTCACTTTGCCTTGCAGGATGCGTTTGGGCATGTTCTCAGCTCCTTAATTCGCGGCCGCGTCGTGGGCTTTTTCATTGAGGATGGTCGAGACGCGCGCAGCGTCACGACGCACCTGCCGGATCCGGGCTGTGTTTTCCAGCTGGTTGGTCGCTTTCTGGAAACGCAGGTTGAACGCTTCCTTTTTCAGCGAAACCAGCTCGTCACGCAGCTGATCCGGGGTCTTGTTCCGGAGATCTTCGGCTTTCATGGCCAATCCTTCAGTCAACAATCGCTGGAGAGCCCCCTGCGATAGGGTCACCCTGATTCCCAGCGGAGATGGATGAGCGCGTGCTATAGGCGGAATGCGCCCGTTTGGCAAGAGCTCTTGCTTGAAAGACATACCCCGGCCCATCAGAGCCGGGACGTCTCTGTATGAGGTAGGGTGCGTGGTGACCACGCACCCTACGGGTTACCAGTCCTCGCGCTGAACGACGCGGGTTTTGATCGGCAGTTTCATGGCCGCAAGACGCAATGCCTCGCGTGCAATCCCATCGTTCACCCCATCAATCTCGAACATCACGCGGCCCGGCTTTACCTTCGCCGCCCAGAAATCGACAGAGCCTTTACCCTTACCCATCCGCACTTCGGTGGGTTTCGAAGTGACTGGCACATCCGGGAAGATGCGGATCCAGACCCGGCCCTGACGCTTCAT
>SLQN01000573.1 GCA_007131465.1 Paracoccaceae bacterium | reverse complement strand
CCGTCGAGAATGGCGAGTTGTGGCTGGTGAATTCCTATATTGCCGCCTATGCGCAGGCCAAGACCTTCGGGCATGACGAGAGGCGGCGGCGCAAACTGCTGGCCTCGCGCAAGGAGTTGTCACGGCTTTGGGCGGCCACGGCCAAGGACGGCATGACGCTGGTGCCGCTGGTGATGTATTTCAACCATCGCGGGCTGGTGAAGCTGAAGATCGGCGTGGCCAAGGGCAAGAAGCTGGCCGACAAGCGCGCGACCGAGGCCAAGCGCGATTGGGACAAGCAAAAGCGCAGGCTGATGAAGGAACACGGCTGAGCGAAGGGTTCACTGAAAGAGCCCCAGCGCCCAGGGTGCGAGGAACGCTGTCAGCAGGGCATTGAGCGCCATGCCGATGCCCGCAAAGGCCCCGGCCTGCGGGTTGACCTGAAAAGCCCGCGCCGTGCCGATGCCATGCGCCGCCACCCCCACGGCAAAGCCCCGCGCACGCCAGTCGCGGATGCGCAATGCGTTCATCAGGGGCGTGACCACGATCGCGCCGATGATACCCGTGAGGATGACCAGCACCGCTGTCAGCGTGGGCGAGCCGCCAAGGCTTTGGCTGATGCCCAGCGCGACCGGGGCGGTGGTGCTTTTGGGGGCGAGCGTGGCCAGAAGCCCGGCCTCCAGCCCCATCGCATGGCCGATTGCCAGCGCCACGATGACGGCGGTCAGCGAGCCTGCGAGGAGTGCGGCCAGGATCGGCACAAGCGCACGGCGCAGGGCCGCGCGCTGTGTCCAGAGCGGGATGGCCAGCGCCACAGTCGCCGGGCCAAGCAGGAAATGCACGAATTGAGCGCCCTCGAAATACTGCGTATAGCTGGTATCCGAGAGCCACAGGAGTGCGGCCAGAAGGATGACGGCAATCAGCACCGGGTTTGCCAGCGGTGCGCGCCCTGCTCGGGTGGCGATGGCATCCCCGATCAGATAGGCGACCAGTGTCGCGGTCAGCCAGATGAGCGGGCTCTGCGCCAGATAGGACCAGATATCGGCGAAATCACGCATCGCTGTCCCCGCCGCCGAAGGCCCGCGCAACAGCCACGAAAACCAGCGCGCCCACGCCCAGCGCCAGCACGGTCGAGAGCACAAGCGCCAGCGCCAGCCCCGGCCCATGCGTGCCCAAGCTCGACAGATGGCCGACAACGCCCACCCCGGCAGGCACGAACAACAGCGACAGATGCCGCAGGATGCCTTCCCCCGTGGGCTGCACCGTTGCTGCCACGCGCGGCAAGGCCAGCATCAGCCCGAACAGCAGCGCCATTCCCAGCACAGGGCCGGGCACGGGCAGGCCGGACAGGCGCGCGACAAGTTCGCCCGCCAACTGGCAGGCAAGGATCAGGGTCAGGGCATGGATCATCAGGCGGCCTCTTGCAGGGGATGCAGCAATCTGGTCAGATCGCGGCGCAAAAGAAAAGGGCCGGATCGCGGCCGAAGGCGGGAATTGGGGCATGTCAGATCACCTGAAGGGATTGGCGCTGACCACATTGGGGGTGCTCCTGCTGGTTCCCGATGCGCTGTTCGTCCGGCTGATAATGGCCGAGCCGCTGGCGATTGCCTTCTGGCGCGGGATGTTCGCGGGGGGGCTGATCCTGTGTTTCGTGCTGTTGCGCGAAGGGGGCGGGGCCGTGACATCGGTGCTGCGCGCCGGTCCGCAGGCCTGGGCCTATATCCTGTTCTTTGGCATTTCCGCGCCGGGCTTCGTGCTGGCCGTGTCGCTGACCAGCGTGGCGAATGTGGTCTTCATCCTCGCCTCGATGCCGGTTTTCGCCACGCTGTTCAGCCGGATATGGCTGGGCGAGCCGATCTCGGCGCGGATGGTCTGGACGATGCTGGGGGTCTTTGCCGGGCTGGGGGTGATCCTGTGGGGCTCGCAGGAGACCGAGGGCGCAAGCTGGCAGGGTGATCTGGTGGCGCTGATGGTCTCGGTCTGTTTCGCCGCCGCGCTGACGGCAGTGCGGGGGTTGCGCGCACGTTCGATGCTGCCCGCCGTGCCAGTGGCGCTGATCGGGGCGGCCTGCGTGATCGCGCTGTTTGTCGATGTGCTGCCCCCGCTGAGCGCACACTGGCCGCTGTTTGTGGCACATGGGGCCTTCATCGCCGGGGCGACAGGGTTGATGGTGCTGGGGCCGCGCTACCTGAGTTCGGCGGAAGTCTCGCTGCTGATCTTGCTGGAATCGGTCTTCGCGCCACTTCTGGTCTGGTATGTGATCGGTGAAGACCCAGGGCCTTGGGCGCTGATCGGGGGCGCAATCGTGATCTGTGTGCTGGTGGTGTCCAATCTGGTGATGCTGGCGCGGATGCGCCGCCTCACCACCTAGCGCCTGCGCAGCCGGATGATGACATCGACGCGCGAAATCTCGGCCCCGGCGGGCGGGTCCGGCAGGCGGGCAAATTCAACCTCGGCCGAAGGCGCATCGGTCAGTTCCTGCGTGTCTTCCCAGAAATAATGCGGGTGGTCTTCGGTGCAGGTGTCGAAATAGGAGCGCGTGGCATCCACTGTGAT
>SLQN01000322.1 GCA_007131465.1 Paracoccaceae bacterium | reverse complement strand
TGGTGACGCTCCAGCGCCGCGCCCAGCCGGATCGCGCCGGCAGGTGTGAACTGGCCATGCGTGCCCATCAGGATATCCGCGCGCGTGCCAATGGCCGCGCGCACGGCCCCCAGCATGCGGTCACACAGGTCGATATCGCGCATGCCCGGCTGGTGGCCACCGCGCAGCGTGTAGGGGCCTGCCGGGTCCAGCTTGATCGCCGTGAAGCCCTGTTCCACCGCCGCCAGCGCGCTTTCGGCCTGCATGTCGGGGCTGGTCCAGAAGGCGGCCTTTTCGTGATGGGGCAAGGGATAGAGGTAGGTATAGGCACGCAGGCGGGGGTTCATCATGCCGCCCAGAAGCGCCCAGACCGGCCGGTCGCGGGCCTTGCCCAGGATGTCCCAGCAGGCGATTTCCAGCCCCGAAAACGCGCCCATAACCGTCGGGTCGGGCCGCTGGGTAAAGCCCGACGAATAGGCCCGGCGGAACATCATCTCGATATTCTCGGGGTTTTCGCCCTGACAATGCCGCGTGAACACATCGCGGATGACGGCCTGCATGGCCTGCTGGCCCACAGCGGCGGCATAGACCTCGCCATAGCCCACAAGTCCGCATTCGGTGGTCAGGCGCACGATGATCCAGTAGCGCCCGCCCCAACCCGGTGGCGGGGTTCCGATGACGAATATCTCCAGCCCCTCAAGCCGCATGGGGTGCGCCTTTCGTCAGGGCGTCGAACACGATCACATTACGCCGCGTGCCACCCTTGGCCGTGTCGGCAATGGCTTCGTTGATCCGCTCCAGCGGGTAGCGGTTCGAAATCAAGCCGTCCAGCATCAGCCGCCCCTGACGATACAACTCGATCAGGCGGGGGATATCGCGGCGCAGCACCGTGCCCCCCATCTTGGACCCGATCAGCCGCTGTTCCTGATAAGCCACCATCATCGGGTTGAGGCGCATGAAATCGTCGCTGCCGGTCATGCCCGCCATGATGATCGCGCCCCCCGGCGCGCACAGCCCCAGCGCCTGTTCATAGGCCACCACTGCGCCCACGGTCACAAAAACGAAATCCGCGCCGCGGCCACCCGTCAGGGCAAGAACCTGGTCACGCGCGTCCGGGGCCATGGCCAGAACACCATCGGTCGCCCCGAACTCTTGCGCGGCGTCCAGCTTTTCGGGGGCCACATCCATTGCGATAATCCGCCGCGCACCAGCAATGCGCGCGCCCTGAATGGCGTTCAGCCCGACCCCGCCTGTGCCGATGACAACAGCCGTGGACCCGGCGGGCATGGCGGCGGTGTTGAACACGGCACCCACCCCGGTAATTACGCCGCAGGCCAGAAGGCAGGCCACATCCAGCGGCATGTCATCGGGCAGCGGCGCAAGCTGGCTGGCATCGACCACCACCTTTTCGGCGAAAGCCCCGGTCTTCATGCCTTGCGTGATCGCGCCCCCATCGGGCAGCGAGAGGGGCGAGATACCCTCGCCCCCGCCTTCGCAGATCACGGGCCGCCCATCCGCGCAGCACTGGCACGAACCACAGGCGCGGATCAGCGTGACCAGCACCGGCTGGCCCATCCGGTAGGCGCTGACGCCATCGCCAAGTCCGGTGACATAGCCCGCTGCCTCATGCCCATAGACAGCGGGCAAGCTGCCGCCCCAGGCCCCTTCGATGAAATGCAGGTCGGAATGGCAGATGGCACAAGCGGCCAGCGTGACCTCGACCTCGCCCGCGCGGGGCGGCGCCAGAGTGATATCGGCAATTTCAAGCGGTGCGTTGAAGTTGGTGCAGAGGGCGGCTTTCATTCAGCGGCTTTCTTCTTGAGGGTGTGGGACCATCCGGACCTGTGCCTGCGCCACCCGGTTTCGTGACGCGCCGGGCTCAGCTTCGCATGCGCGCGCCGTCAGGGTCAAACGGGGGATCAAGCGCAATGCGCGCCGGTCTGCGGCGGCCCATGATCTCGACCTCGAACAGTCCGGTTTCGCTGCGCTCGGCAAGCGCGGCAGGAATATAGCCCTGCGCAAGTGACAGCCCGACATGATGGCCATAACCGCCTGACGTGACCCAGCCCACGACGCGCCAGTCGCCATCGACCGAAGGGTGCGGCGTGCTCAGGCGATTGCCCTGCGCATCGAACCGCGCGGGCCCATAGGCATGGGGCGCGGTAATCGTGCCCGGATCATCCGACACCCGCGCCCAGATCGGTTCATCCGCAATGGCGTCTGCCGTGTCGGCTTCGATGACCAGCGACACGCGGCGCAGGCGGGGGCCTGCTGTCCGTTCGGCCAGCGCCGCATCGCGGCCAATGAAATCAGGCTTGTCATAGGCCACGAAACGTTCCATCGCGCCTTCCATCGGCCCATAGATGGGCCGCAATTCGGCAAACCATGTCGGAAAATTCTTTTCAAACCGCATGGACAGCAGCGCACGCATCCCGAAATCGCGAATATGATGCGCCGCGCCCGCGTCCTTGATTGCGGAATAGACGCGGCGCTGCCATTCCGGGGTCATCCAGATCTCATAGCCCAGATCGCCGGTATAGGTGATCCGGTTGACGAGGC